>CAYMSY010000019.1:18109-19014 GCA_964393195.1 uncultured Alcaligenaceae bacterium
ATGAGCTGACCGATTTTTCGTTTGTGCCGCAGGAGAACGGGGCGCCGGTTGCCAACCGCATTCAGGCGGGAAAGCGTCCACGCTCGTCGATTGCACCCATCATCGTCTTCAATAAGCAGGACCAGCCCGTCATCGTGACCGGCTCGCCCGGCGGCAGCGCGATCATCAACTATGTCGCCAAAAGCCTCATCGCATTGATCGACTGGGGCCTGTCGCCGCAGGTGGCGGCGAACCTGCCGAATTTCGGGTCACGCAACGGTCCGACCGAGCTTGAGCGCGGCACCGCGCTCGAAGCGCTGAAACCTGAACTCGAAAAGCGCGGCCACGCCGTGAACCTTATGGAATTCACCAGCGGCCTGCACATTCTCCAGCGCCACACCGATACCGACACGAAGCAGAAGGGCGCACCCGGCTGGCGCGGCGGTGCTGACCCACGGCGTGAGGGCATCGTGCTGGGCGATTGATGCGTGAATCATACCCATTGGCTTTTTTCTGAAATGGCGTCGGAGAAGGGCTCAAGGCCTCAAAATGCTTAAAGTCGACATCGGTTGAAAAACTGCTCTATGCCCTATGTGATAAGGATTATAGAAAAAAGCTGTAAGTCTGTTTGCACATTTTTCGTTGGCAAAACAGGCGCGTAACAGCGCGTAACGCCAAAACGCTTGTTGCCTGCGGGCTGACTGCACAAAATGGCAACCATCAACAAGATACGGGGGTTTGCATGCGCTGGATTTCGACGGTTGCGGGGATGCTTTGCGGCGTCGCCGGAATGCTCACGGCCATTGGTCCGGGCTCCGCGCTGGCGGCCTACACCATCACCGGCGAGCCTGGTCCAGCGCCCATCAATGGCACCACGCCTAACGCAGACTACGCCCAGCTCGACAGCATCATGACCCAGTTCATGC
>CAYMSY010000020.1:0-3302 GCA_964393195.1 uncultured Alcaligenaceae bacterium
CGAGAAAGCGCTTGGAACGCTGCTCGATACCGCCTGGCCGCAACCCGATCCGCAAGCGCTCGTGCAGAGCGAGATCAAGCTCGTGTTGCAGGTCAACGGCAAGACGCGTGGTGAAATCGTGGTCGATGCGAAGGCCGACAAGGCCACCATCGAAGCCGCAGCGGCAGCCTCGCCTGATGTCGCGAAATTCGGCGAAGGCCGTACGCCGAAGAAAATCATCGTGGTGCCGGGTCGGCTTGTGAATGTGGTTGTCTAGATGAAGCATCTCTCCCGCTTTTCTGTGCTGATCGCAGCCACGAGCGCGGCGCTGCTCCTGAGCGCCTGCGGCTTCCACCTGCGCGGTGCGGCGAGCTATCCGTTCACCAGTGTGTTTGTGCAGAGGCCGACAAACTTCGGGGTCGGTACGCTCAACGTCGCGGGAACCGTTGCGCCAGTGGTTCCCGACGTGATCGCCGGGCTGACCAGCAGCGGCATCGCCGTGAAAACGAAGATCGAAGACGCTGATTTTGCGATCCGTTTCGTGCAGGTGTTCTTCGACAAACGCGTGCTGTCGCTCTCGGGCGGCGGTCGCGCGCGCGAGTTCGAACTTGAGTACCGTGTGCGCTATGAGTTCGTGGACGCCAAGGGTCGTGCCTGGGGCGAACCCGGTGAAATTACGATTCGTCGCGACTTTTCATTTGCCGAATCGCAGGCCCTCGCGAAGGAAGCCGAGGAAGCGCAACTCATCCGCGACATGCAGCTCGATGCGGCATCACAGATTTTGCGTCGCCTGCGTGCGGTGAAGCGGCCCGCCTGACGCATGCAGATTTCGCCCGATCAGCTGGCGGCGCGAGCTGGCGAATCGCTCAAGGCCATCTACGTCATTCATGGCGAGGAAACGCTGCTCAAGCTTGAATCGGCCGATGCCATTCGCGCGGCCGCGCGCAAGGCCGGCTACAGTGAACGTGAACACTTTGTGGTCGAGGCGCATTTCGACTGGAGCGTGATCACGCAGGCGAGCGACAACTTGTCGCTGTTCGCCACGCAGCGCATTGTTGAAATCACAGTCAACACCGCGAAACCGTCCGCTGAAGCTGGCAATTTCTTCGCAAACATCGCGAACGATCCGCCACCCGACACGCTGTTCATCATCAATCTGCCAAAGCTGGATCGCTCGGCGACCGATTCGGCATGGTTTTCTGCCTGTGATCGCGCAGGCATCACGGTCGCGGCGCCGCTCGTGGACCGCGATCAGTTACCGCGTTGGGTGAAGTCGCGGCTCACGAATGCCGGATTCGATCCCGCACGCGAGGCCGTGGAATTACTCGCCGAGCGCTGCGAAGGCAATCTGCTGGCGGCGAAGCAGGAAATCGAAAAACTCACGTTGCTCGTGAAGCCCGGCAAGCTGACGGTCGAGGATGTCCTTGACGCGGTGACCGATGTCGCGCGTTACGACGTATCCGAATTGTCGGAAGCTTTCCTGCGTGGCGATCTGCCGCGTTATGGGCGTGTGCTCGCGGGCCTGCATGCGGAAGGCGAGCAGGCGCCGCGCCTGTCGTGGCAGCTGGCAGAAGACGTGCATGCGCTGGGCTCGATTTTCATGAACCGGCGCGAAGGCGTGCCGATGATGCAGGCGCTGCGCAACGCGCGCGTCTGGGGCAAACGGCAGAAGGCGATGGAAGTCGCCGCCGACCGCATTGATCCGCGCCGTGTGGCGACGTTGCTCAAGACCTGCGCGACGCTCGATGCGCAGAGCAAGGGGCAAGCCGCGGGTGACGCCTGGCTCACGCTCGGCGGGCTCGCCGCGATGGCGCATGGCGTGGTGACGTTGTCGGGCTAAACACAAGTCCGTAGCCTCGATGAAGCGCAAGCGGAATCGAGGAAACCGCGTTGATAACGACCTCGATTCCGCAAGCTCCATCGAGACTACGATGGTCATCAACTTTTCACTGAAAGCCCCATCCATTAAGGGCCAAGCGGCGTAAATAGCCAAAAGTCGATACTTGGCGTTATCAGGCCATTGGCCCTTATTGATATTGGGTTTCAGCAAAAAGTTGATCTGCTTTTCACGCCGAAAACAAGACTAAATTCACGCTGGAACGCGCCGCTACGCCAACCTCGCCAACGCAGCAATTGCCGCTGTTTCGGCGCGCAAGACGGTGAAGCCAATACGCAATTTGCTTGAGCAGTGCCCACGCAGCAAACTCAGCTCCGACGGCGAAAATCCGCCCTCCGGGCCGACGAACACGGCGTATGAACCGTTCACTTTTGCGGGCTCGCCGTCGCCCTCTGCGTCCAGCAGGATCGTCAAATGCGATTGTGTTTTTTCGACCGCGCCCGCAAGCGCAACCGGCGCATGAATCTCGGGAATGCGGTTGCGGCCACACTGCTCACACGCCGCAATCGCGACGCCGCGCCAGTGCTCAACGCGTTTGTCGACGTCGCCCGGAATCCGTTGCGAGCGCTCCGTAAACACGGGTTGAATCGCCGCCACGCCCAACTCAGTCGCCTTCTGGATCATCCAGTCCATGCGGTCATTGGTGATCAGCGCAGCGTAGAGCGTGATGGCGTGCGGTGATTCGCGTTCAACGGCGACAAGCGCAGCCGTCGCAACGATGACCTCACGTTTGTCGATTTTTGCCAGCGTCGCCGGCACCTCGCCACCACTTCCATCAAACAGTGTGACCGCCTCACCCTCGCGCAGGCGCAGCACGCGCACGTGTTGCGCCACGCGCGCGTCGAGCGCGAAGGTGGAGTTTTGCTGAATCGGTTCAGCGCAGAAAAAACGAGGCATTCGGCGCCTAGTATGACTTGTTAAGTACCGTCCGACCGCCGTTTGGGTTTGCACCCGGCGAACTCTGGACTCTCTGGAGACAGGGTGCGGTACGTGTAGATCAACGGATAACCGGAGTAAACGTCACTTGTGCGTTGATTCACTAATTTGACGCCATCGGGAACTGAAACCTCAAGCGTATTTGGGTCAAGCCATCGGAGGCCGATACCGTACTGAAGCGTATGAAAGGCTACGACGTTTCCACCGAGACGATCCGAACCAACTACACAACTTGTCAACACTTGGGTCGTTGCACCGCCGGAACCATAATCCGTCTTGTAATAATAGGCCGAGCATTTGCCGCTTGGGTGAGTAACTGGACCGCTTGAGCAAGTTGGGTAGTTGGTGCTCAGGCAGCCAGCAAGTAGAACAGTTGCGGTAGCGATTACTGCAATAGTCAACCGATTCTTCATAGGCGACACCTAGCACTTATTCGCGAACTTCCACAGCGCCGCAAGCACCACATCCGCCGCTTCCGTTGTCATGTTGT
>CAYMSY010000020.1:3402-4829 GCA_964393195.1 uncultured Alcaligenaceae bacterium
CGCCGCAAGCACCACATCCGCCGCTTCCGTTGTCATGTTGTGCCCGGCATCCTTGATGGTTTCTGCGCGTGAATTTTTGAGTGCAGCAAGCACGCCCTGCGCCGCTTTCGGCGGCGTCATCATGTCGTATTGACCGATCAATACCAGCGCCGGTGCGTCAACTTTCGCGGCGGCATCGAGCCCGCCGAGATAAGCCTTGCACGCTGCGAGATCGTTGTGCAGCACACCCTTCGCCATGCGCCGCATCAGCGCCATGCTGTTGCCAGGCAACCAGGTGCCTGGCACTTTCTGGTTGTTGCCGAGGTGGCTCGCGGGCGCGTACGACCAGTCAACGATCATGCGTCGCGCCTTGTCTTCGTCGTCACGTGCGGCTTCGAGCAACACGTCACCAACCGCCATCGGGACGGCCGTTCCAACCAATGCGAGCTTGCTCACGAGGTCTGGGCGACGCGACGCCAGTTCGAGCGCAGTCAGCGAGCCCATGCTGTGACCGATGATCGTTGCGGCTTTGACGTTTGCCGCATCGAGAACTGCCGCAACCCAAGCGGCCAGCGCATCAACGCTCGTGAGCAACGGCCCTTCACTCTGACCATGCCCTGACAAATCAAGCGCCAACACGTTCCAGCCGTGAAACGCGAAGTAGCGCGATTGCAGTGACCACACGCTGTGGTCGTTCGCGGCGCCGTGAATGAAGACGGCCGTGCGCTGCGCGGGATTGAATTCGCGGGTGCCGGTGTAGGCGTAGGCCGCGCGTCCGTTGACGGTGAGCTTCATTTTGCGGCCCCGGCACGTTCTGCAGCCTTGAGCGCCCGAGCCAGATCATCGATCAGGTCTTTCGGGTCTTCAAGGCCAATCGACAGGCGGATCGTGCCCTCGGTGATACCTGCCGCGACGAGCGCATCGGCGCCCATGCGCGAATGCGTCGTGCTCGCGGGATGGATGACCAGTGACTTTGCATCGCCGACGTTGGCCAGATGCGAGAACAGTCGCAGGTTGTCGATGAAGGCCTTGCCCTGCGCACGCGTGCCTTTGAGATCGAACGAGAAGACGGCACTCGCCCCTTTCGGGAAGTATTTCTTCGCGAGTTCATGGTCGCGATGTTCGGGTAGCTCGGGGTGGTGAATGGCGCCGATGAAGGCATGCGAACGCAAGAATTCCAGCACTTTGCGCGTGTTCGCCACATGTCGCTCCATTCGCACGGGTAGCGTTTCGATGCCCTGCAAAATCTGCCACGCGGTTGCGGCGGCCATGCAGGCGCCGAAGTCGCGCAAGCCTTCGCGACGGCAGCGCAACAGGAACGCGGCGGTCGACGACTCTTCGGCGAACACCATGTTGTGAAAGCCGTGATACGGCGCCGACAGCGTGGCAAATTTTTCTTTCGCCTTGTCCGAGAGCCAGTCGAAACGGCCACTGTCGACGAGCAGGCC
>CAYMSY010000020.1:4929-8020 GCA_964393195.1 uncultured Alcaligenaceae bacterium
GCGCGCCAGGCGTCGATGTCCCACGGATCCACGAAGGTCGTCTCAATCCCGAAGCGCGGCAATGTGTAGTCGAGCAGATTGTGCGAGCCGCCATACAGCGCGCGGCTGGCGACGATATGGCTGCCCGCGCCCATCAGCGTGACGATGGCCAGATGCAGCGCCGCCTGACCGGAGGCAACCGCAATCGCCCCGATGCCGCCTTCGAGCGCGGCAATGCGCTCTTCGAGCACGGCATTGGTCGGGTTCGAGAGCCGCGAATAGACATGACCAGCGCGCTCCATGTTGAAAAGCGCGGACGCGTGATCCGAGTCCTCGAATACAAAAGACGAGGTTTGATAGATCGGCGTCGCGCGGGCGCCGGTCGTCGGGTCAGGCCGTGCGCCGGCATGGACGGAAAGCGTGTCTAGCTCAAACATGGACAAAAGCTCGACAAAACATGCTGTCGATCAGAGTTCGCAAGCGGACAGTTTACGTTCGCGCCAGACTTTGTGCTGGCGCGCCTGTGCAGTGAATTTTTGAGAAGGCAGCATGTGTCCGTTAATCAGAAAAGCACCCGGCGGGCCCGGATTTCCGAAATTAGCTCAAAAAAGTGTCGCCAAAAAACAACAAAACGCAATCAGCTTTGTCGATAAAACGACTTCTGAATGCGGCTTAGACAGGTGAAATTCAGAAATGCGGGTTATTGCAAAATGACCCGCCAAGCCCTACGCAGCAAGGCGTTGAGCAAAAAAGCTGTTAGCCGAAAATCAACCAGGAAAACTACAAAAGTTCGCCCGGAGCGAGCGGTTCCATCTCGTTCAGCATCTCATGCATCTTGTCGCGTGCCTGGATGAAGCTTGATGCATTGCCGGCCTCCGCCAGATAGTCATCAAAACCATCGCCGTGCGAGCGGCGTAGATGATCGACCAGCGCGACGAAAGTGCTCGCCATGCGCGGCTCGAAGTGCGTGCCCGATGTGCGTTCGATTTCGAGCACTGCTTCCGCGTGCGTCCACGCGTGCTTGTAGGCGCGCGCATGGGTGAGCGCGTCGTACACATCCGCGAGCGCCGCGATGCGCGCGACCTCGGGGATGTTCTCGCCTTTGAGCGCCCGCGGATAGCCGGTGCCATCCCACTTCTCATGATGATGCAGCGAAATCTGCTCAGCGAGACGAAACGCCGGATGCGAGCACTGCTGCAGGATCTGCGCGCCTATGGTCGTGTGCCGCTGCATCACGGTGAACTCCGCCTCGGTCAGCTTGCCCGGTTTCATCAGCAGACCATCGGGAATGCCGAGTTTGCCAATGTCATGAAGCCGCGCCGCCAGCTCGATCTCGTCGCAAAACTTGCGGCCGTATCCGAGCGCGTTGGCGAGCAGGCCAGTGAGTTTGCCAACGCGATAAGCATGACGACCGAGCGCGTCTTCGCGCAGTTCGGCAGACACCGCGAGACGTTCCAGCGCCTCCCGATAAAGGGATTCGGGGACCTCAACTTCTTCCCTCTGCGAGCCGGGGATTTTCTGGATCGCCATGATCACGGCGCGCACGTCGTCCTTACCGGGCATGGGTGTCTGAACGCGCTCGCGAATCACTTCAAGTTTGCCGCGAACCGCAGCCACCTGGGACTTGCCGAGGAATTCAACCAGTTCACCGAGGTAGAGGAGAGCGCCCGAATGGTCGTGGCCCTTTTCATAGGCTTTGACCAACAGCACAAGGTTGTCCCGATAGAGCCCCGGTAGCCCTTTCGAATGCTTGAGCAGTTCGAGCAGTTTTGCGACGGCTACCGTGAGGTCACCAGAGTAAATCTCATACGCTGCCTCAGCCAACTGCCGGTTTAGCTCAAGTCTCGGCGACTTGAACGACTTCGCCAGACTCTTGATCATGTTGAGGCGAGCTTCGACGGTCGCGTCATCTTTCAAACCGATCGCGCTGCGCATCCACGTGTTTTCAGTTGCCACACGATTCAGGATGCCCTGCCCGTCACGCGGAAGCCCCATTGCTTCGCAGGAATCCTTGGCCGCTTCTGCACTCAATGCAAAGTGCTGCAACGCAAGGGCAGCGCTGGCCATATTGCTTCGGGCAATGGATACGGGAACACTAAATTGCGGATCACCTTTGTATTTCTTGATTACTCGAAGGGACACCGAGATCGTCTCCCGATACAGCCCCATCCCGTAGAGTGCAGCGGTCATGTTTCCAAACGCTGCGGCGACCCCAAGCGGAAAGTCCAACTCCTGCGCAACGATTGCTGCACGTAGAGAGTATTCGACACCACGCGCGGGAATTCCGACGTCGGTACTCATGCCGGCGTAAACACTGCAAGCCCGCCGCAACTCCGGCTTCAAGTCGTAATCAGTCGCAAGGTCCAGCGCCCGCTCCACCAAAGGAATTGCCTGCATGGTTCGTCCGCGTGAAACGTGTGCGAACCCAATGTCCAGAAGCACCGACACACACAGGTGTATTGGCTCTGGATGCTGGCTAAACGCGATCAGACGGGCAGCGCGAACAAGTTGTTCGAAGTCCGCTTCACTTGTTGAACGCAACAGAGCAGGCAGACTTTCATGAAGTTGCGTTACCAGATCGCCAATTCCGTCGCTATCAAAGTCGCTGACACACGCGTCCAGCAGGCCAACAAGGGTGCTCGATTCCATTTGCAATCCAATAATGACGACGTCATACTACGCCCATATTCTGAGCGCTTTTCAATCACTTCACAACTCTACAGGGCATTTTTCATGAACACACAAGCTGACGCCTCTATCGAAATCGTTGCAACCCAATTCGATCTTCGTGACCTTCTGGAATCTGAAATCGTATTGATCGGCGGCGGCGAAGTCGTCATCACCGGCATCTAGTCAATTCTCACAAATATCACGAGGCACGCCATGGACAAGCAACTCGACACCGTTCTCGAATTCAACGCCGACCAGTTCGCCCTGCGCGACCTGCTCGATTCCGAAATCGTATTGATCGGCGGCGGCGAAGTCGTCATCACCGGTATCTAGTCAATTTATTCAAGCATCACAAGGCACATCATGGACAAGCAACTCGACACCACCCTCGAATTCAACGCCGACCAGTTCGCCCTGCGCGACCTGCTCGATTCCGAAATCG
>CAYMSY010000020.1:8120-18069 GCA_964393195.1 uncultured Alcaligenaceae bacterium
CTCGAATTCAACGCCGACCAGTTCGCCCTGCGCGACCTGCTCGATTCCGAAATCGTATTGATCGGCGGCGGTGAAGTCGTCATTACCGGTATCTAGTTTTTGTCGAGCGCAACCCGCTTCCCCGCCATCGCCACCGTCGAATCACGGTGCGCAATCAATAGCGTGGTGATGCCGAGGTTCTTCACGACCTGATTGACTGCCTGCTCGCGCTCCGTGTCGAGCGCACTGGTAGCCTCGTCGAGCAACAGAAACTTCGGCCTGCGGTAAAGCGCCCGCGCCAGCAATAGCCGCTGGCGCTGCCCCCCGGATAACGTACTGCCCATGTTGCCGACCAATGAGTCGGCGCCCATGGGCATGCGTTCCACTTCGTCAGCAAGCGCCGCCTGCCGTAGCGACTCCGATACACGGCCAGCATCCACCTCCGGATCAAAGAGACTCACGTTGTCGCTGATCGACCCGGCGAACACGTAGTCCTCCTGCATGACGGCGGCGAGTTGCGAGCGCAGCGAGGACGGGTCAATGTCGCGGATGTCGAGCCCGTCAATCAGTACACGGCCTTCAGTTGGCGGCAGCAGTCCAACCACGACTTTTGCCAGTGTCGTCTTGCCTGCACCGGAACGACCGGTGAGCGCGACGCTGTCGCCGGGCTCAACCGTGAAACTCACATTGCGGAAGATGAAGGGATCGTGCGGCCCATAACGAAAACCAAGGTTTTCGACTATCCAGGTCGCTTTGGACAGATCCGGCGCGGGTGCCTGACCGCGCGTTTCGCTAGCCGCGAGCGCAACATCAGCCACTCGTTCGGCGTGGAGATCGAGCAATTTGAATTCGGTGAACTTGTCGATCAGGTTGGACAAACGGGCCACGAACACCAGTTTGTAGGCAAAAAACGCGAGCAGCATACCGACGCTGAACCCGCCCGCCATGACCTCTCTCGCGCCGAGCCACACGATCAGCACATTTTCCAGCCCGAACAGGCCAAAGCTCGCCGTCTTGTAAGTCAGCGTGAGCGACTGCGCGCGGATGCTCGCGTTGAGCGTGTCGACCACCGCGTTTTGCCAGCGCGACAGACGGTCCGCCTCGCCCATGTGCAGCTTGATCGCCTGAATACCACGCAGGCTTTCGATGAAATGCGTTTGTTGCTGGGCAGCAAATACCAGTTGCTCGTTCACTGCTTCACGCATCGGACGGAACAGCGCCCAGCGCAACAACGCGTAAAGCGCTGCCACCACGAGCACGACGAGCGTCAACGACACACTGTAAATAGCCATCACGATGAACATGCTGATCGCTAGAACACCGTCAATGAGGACTTCAAGCGAGCTTCCGGTCAGCGTCCGCTGGATCGCATCCATCGAAGCGAATCGCGACAGCAGGTCGCCCACGTGGCGTTTTTCGAAAAATGCGAGCGGCAGTCGCAACAAATGAGAAAAAAGTTGCGTCAGTACTTGCAGCGACAGGGTGCTCGTGAGGTGAAGCAACAACCAGCCACGCAACGCAGTGATTGCTGTCTGGATAAGCACCAGCAGCCCAAACCCCAGCGCAAGCACGGTCATCAAATCACGATCAGCCGAAACCAGCACTTCGTCCACCGTAAGCTGCGTCAGCCACGGCATGGCGAGCGCAAACACCTCGAACGCGAGCGCCAGCCCGATCAGGCGCACGAGTGCACCACGCAATCCGCGGGCGCCGCTGACAATTGACCAGATTGAGAATCGTTCGAGGCTTTTTCGTTTCACGAAGCTAGGCGTCGGGGTCAGCTCAAGTACGATGCCGGTGAAGTTCTTGGAGAACTCGCTCAGGGGCACCGTGCGAACACCACGCGCCGGATCGTGCAGCACCACACTGTCTCGTGCAACCGCCGTGATGACGACGAAATGGTTGAAATCGACATGAGCGACTGCGGGTAGCCGCACCTGCTCGAGCGCAGGCAGTTCCACTCGCAACGGGCGCGCCGCAAGGTTCATGCTGTCCGCGATGTCGATGAGGCTCTTGAGCGTCGAGCCCTTGAGCGACACGGCATGATCGCGGCGCAGTATCTGCAAATCGGTTTCCAGTCCGTGGTAACCCGCGATCATCGCGAGGCAGGCGAGACCGCACTCGGCCGCTTCGGTTTGCATGACAAGCGGCACCCGGTGCCGGAAGAAGTTCAGGCGGCGCTGTGTCCGATCATCAGCACGATTCACAGTCGCCCCCGCAGTCGAAGCACGGGCTCGATGACCCAGCGATACAAGGGACGCTCATCAAGTGCGATATCCGCCTGCGCACTCAGTCCGCTCTTCAGGGGGTAAGTCTCGCCATAAGCAACAATCGCTGGTGCCGCGAGTGCCGCGCGCACGCGAAACGCAGGCTCCTTGACGAAAGCCGGCAAGCCGGCATCGCCCGGCGCGATGACGCTGCGACCCACGTCCGTAATCGTCGCCATGACATGCCCGAACCGCTCCATCGGGAAAGCATCAACTGCAAGCCGTACCGACTGTCCTTCACGCAGGAACCCCGCTGCGCGCGTCGGCACATAGATGTCAACCATGAGGGTACGTGGCCCTGTTTGTACCTGCATGATGGGCGCACCAATGGCCACCGTCTGCCCGGCGAACGCAATGACGCGCTCGACCGTTCCGTCGCTCGCGGCGGTGACTTCATAGGCGCGACGCGCCAGGTTTTCGCGTGAGGACTGCACAAGCGTTGCTTCATCCCGGGCGAGCGTAGCCAGGCGTCCTTCCACCGTGGCCTTAAGCGAAGGCAGTTCAGTGCGCGCGACCGCGAGATCACGATCAATGCCGGCGCGGGTGCGTTTCAGCGATTCCAGTTTGACCACCTGTTCCGCCAGATCGTCCTGCTTTTGCTGTACCTGAAGCTCTGGTGCGAACTTGTCACGAGCGAGCTGGCGATAACGCTCGACCTGCGAACGCAACTGCGTAACGCGGTCATTTTGTGCCTCGATTTCACGGGCGAGTTGGGCCGCTTCCACAGTCAGCGCGCTGATACGGGCCGTAAGCTGAACCTGCTGTGCACTCAACAGCGCCTGAGCCTGTTTGCGTTCGCCTGCAATCGCGACGCGACGCGCGTCGGCGTCTCGCGCCCCCGCCGCAAACACTGCTTCACCGCCAGCAGTACGCTCGGTTGAAATCGTGGCCAGACGTTGTCCTGTTTTGACCGGATCGCCAATCCTGACATCCACGCTGACCAGAGTTCCGGCTTCGGTCGCGGCGACGATCACTGGGTCATTGGCGAATGCCAGCACAGCCGGTGCACGTGCTTTTCGGGTGTAGGTCGCGTTGCCCAAAAATGCGATGAAAGCGATCGCCAGTGCAATGCCCGTCCACGCGAACCAGCGCGCTGCACGCGGCGTAGCAACAACCAATTCTCCCCATGCGCGCTCACGCTGATGGGCAATGGCCTCCTTGCGATAAAGACCGGCACGCGCACGACTCGCGTCCGCGCCACCCGTCGCTTCACCACCGCCCCCGGTTTCGGCCACTACATCACCGCGCCGATGTACCAGGGAACAAACTCATCGGCCCCGTAGCCCCAGCGCTCGCTCTTGCTGGCTGCGCCAGACGCCGTCGCGAGAATCAGACTGAATATCTCGCGCCCCTTGTCCGCAATGGAAACGCCGCTGTCAACAATGTCACCACAGTTGATATCGATATCTTCTTCCTGTCGTGTCCACAGTGCGTTATTGGTCGAGAACTTGAGCGATGGCGACGGCTTGCAGCCATAGGCCGATCCGCGACCGGTGGTGAAGCAGATGAGATTGGCACCGCCCGCCACCTGCCCCGTGGCACTCACCGGGTCGTACCCCGGTGTATCCATATATACGAAGCCATGCTTGTCGACCGCCTGCGCGTATTCGTAGACGTCCACCAGCGGCGTCGTGCCGCCCTTGGCCACAGCCCCCAGCGATTTTTCGAGAATGGTCGTCAGGCCACCCGCTTTGTTGCCAGGACTCGGGTTATTGTTCATCTCGCCCTTGAGTCGCGCGGTGTACTCCTCCCACCACTTGATGCGGGTCACCAGCTTTTCGCCGACTTCGCGCGTGACGGCGCGGCGCGTTAGCAGATGCTCGGCACCATAGATCTCGGGCGTTTCGGAGAGGATCGCAGTGCCTCCGTGCGCCACGAGCAGATCGACTGCGGCGCCGAGCGCCGGGTTGGCGCTGATGCCGCTGTAACCGTCGCTACCGCCGCATTGCAGGCCAATAATGATGTGTGACGCTGGCACCGGCTCACGTTTCACGGTGTTAGCGTCGGCAAGCATGGCGTTGACGAGGTCGATGCCCTTGGTGACAGCCTTGCCAGTGCCGCCTACGTCCTGCATGTTGAAGCTATGCAGTTTGGGACCGTCGTCGAGACCTTCTGCCGCCTTGAAAGAACTGATCTGGTTCGCTTCGCAGCCCAGGCCGATAACCAGCACCGAATGAAAATTCACGTGTCGCGCATAGCCCGCCAATGTACGACGCAGCAGCGTCATACCCTCACCATGCACATCCATGCCGCAACCGACCGAGTGCGTGATTGCCACAACGCCGTCAACGTTCGGGTAATCCTTCAAGGCGTCACCACGGAAATGATCCGCGATCAGCTTGCACACGGTGGCCGAGCAGTTCACCGTCGATAGCAGGCCGATGTAGTTTCGCGTAGCAACACGTCCATCGGCGCGCTTGATCCCCATGAAAGTTGCCTGCGGTACTGCTGCTGCAACGGGTCGGACGTCTACACCGAACGCATAGTCGCGCTCGAATGAATCACCCATCGCCAGGTTGTTGACATGGACATGCTCACCTGCCGCGATCGGTTTGCTGGCGAAACCGATGATCTGGTTGTAGCGACGCACAGGCGCGCCCTGCGCGATGGCTTTGGTCGCAACCTTGTGGCCCGGTGGCACCATGCCCTTGACGGTGACGCCCTCGCTCTGAAGCTGGGTACCGCCAATCAGTTGCGCTCGCGCGATCACTACGTCGTCGTTCGGGTGCAGGCGTATCGTAAGCTGGGCGGCGGAAAGCATGGCTTGGGCTTTGAAACAAACATGAATCCTAATGCTACGTCGTTCCTATAATGATTCGAAGACCCTCGGCCCAATTCGGTGCCAATCAGGTCGCAGGCGCATTGCGCAAGGGGAGAAAAGATGGGAGATCGACTCAAAGGCAAAGTGGCGTTGATCACCGCAGCCGGACAGGGTATCGGCAGGGCAACCGCCATCGCCATGGCCAACGAAGGTGCAACGGTCTATGCAACGGACGTCAATCTCAAACTGCTGGAAACGCTGGCGACCCACCCCGGCATCCTGACGCAGAAGCTGGACGTACTAAACGATCTGGAAATCAAGTTCACGGTTGAAGGACTGCCCCCGCTTGACATCCTCTTCAATTGCGCCGGCTTTGTGCATCAGGGCACGATCATGGAAACGAAAGACGAGGACTGGGAGTTCTCGTTCAATCTCAACGTCCGGGCGCCGTTCAAGATGATTCAGGCTGCATTGCCGCGCATGATCGCCAACGGCGGCGGCTCAATCATCAACATGGCCAGCGTCTGCGGCAGCATCAAGGGATTGCCCAACCGATTTGTTTACGGCGCCACGAAAGCTGCCGTGATCGGCATGACCAAAAGCGTGGCGGCTGACTACGTCAAAGGTGGCATTCGCTGCAATGCGGTCTGCCCCGGCACCGTCGATACACCATCACTGCATGACCGTATGGCAGCGCTCGGTGACATCGACGAAGCACGCAAGATGTTCGTCAGCCGACAGCCCATGGGCCGTTTGGCCAAAGCCGAGGAAATCGCGCCGCTGGTGGTCTTCCTTGCGTCGGACGAAGCCATCTTCGCGACAGGCAATGCGTACATGATGGACGGCGGCATCACGATTTAACCTCGTACAAAGGACGGAACAATTCATGAAACTCATACGCTACGGCAAGCCGGGCCAGGAAAAACCGGGAATCATCGACAAGGACGGTAACGCCCGTTCTCTGGTCGACATCATTACTGATTGGGATGGCGAACACCTGAACGCCAAAGTGCTGGCCAAGGTCGCAAAAATCAACCCGGCCAAACTCCCGCTGGTCAAACCCAAAACACGCATCGGTCCTCCCGTCGCGCGACCGGCCAAGTTCATCGCGATCGGACTGAATTTCTCTGACCATGCCGAAGAGACCGGCAACCCGATTCCCAAGGAGCCGGTGGTCTTCAACAAGTGGACAAGCTGCATCCAGGGCCCTAACGACGACGTGATGCTGCCCAGGAATTCAGTCAAATCAGACTGGGAAGTTGAGCTGGGCGTCGTGATCGGCACCCGCGCCCGCAGCGTGAGCAAAAAAAATGCACTGAACCACGTTGTAGGCTACTGCCTGATCAACGACGTCTCCGAACGCGAATGGCAGATAGAACATGGCATGACCTGGGACAAGGGCAAGGGATTTGACACCTTCGGCCCGATCGGCCCCTGGCTGGTAACGGCCGATGAAGTGGGAAATCCCGGCAAGCTTGCCATGTGGCTTGATGTCAACGGTGTACGCATGCAGACCGGCAGCACGAGGACCATGATTTTTGACGTCGCGACCATCGTTTCCTACTGCTCTACGCTGATGACGCTGGAGCCTGGCGACATCATCACCACAGGCACCCCACCGGGCGTCGGTCTCGGCAAGAAACCGAACCCGATCTTCCTGAAACCCGGCGACGTGATGACGCTGGGAATCGAAAAACTCGGCGAACAGAAGCAGACAGTCGTCAAGTTTTCAGCGCCGAAGTAGGCACCGGAGCGAAACTGGCAAAAGCCCCGCACCTACGCGGGGCTTTTTCTTTTGTTTGCCTAGCGTGCGCTCGGCGGAGCGATGCCCGCCCTGACCGCCAGCGGCAGCAACGTCGGCATGATTGATGCGTGAAGTGCCACTCCCTCTTCCAGATGTCGGCGCTTGCGGGCGAGCCCACCTTCCCCCGGCAACCGCACGCGCTCAACCCCCGGTCGCGGCCGCGATGCGTGACTGATGTCGCGCAAGTGGTCGAGCTGCCGCGCAAATGCGTCACGCCCCGCAAAAGCCTCGGGGTCAAGTACCTGCACGAACACTGTGGCGCCCCAGCCCTCAGGCGGGTCAGCGCGGCCAAAACCTGCCAATCCGCCGGTCATCGCTTCGATCATCAGACCTAGCCCGAAGCCCTTGTGGCCCGCGTCCAGTCCGCCCAGAGGCAACAACGCTCCTTTCGGCTCCGTGAATGCAACAGCCGGGTCCGTGCTGCCATGGCCCTCGTTGTCGACGAACCAGATGCCGGGCGCTCGCTTTCCTTCCTTCATCATGCGCTGCGACGGACCGTTTGCAGTGATGGAGCTGGAGATGTCCACCATGATGGGATCGCCTCCCGTCGGGATGCCCACGGCAATGGGATTTGGTGTCATGACCGGAGTAATTCCACCGTGCGGCGCAACGCTTGCCGAACAGGGATCGGAACTTTGCACAATCACCATGAAACCCGCACGTGCCGGTGCTTCGAGATAGGCCGCAAGGCAGGCGATGTGATGCGAGTGCTTGATAACAACAGTGCCGGTACCATGTTCTTTTGCCATGCCGGTGGCGACGCCAATTGCCCGGTCAGTAAGCCATAGCCCGGATAGCCGCTGCCCGTCCCAGGTCTGAGTCACGGCGCGCTCACGAACAATGACCGGATCGCCTGCGGCCCGCAGCGTCTTCTGATCCAGTGCGCCAAGGTACCCAGGCAGCAGCGCCATGCCATGTGTGCTGTGCCCCAGCAAATCCGCTTCCACCAGAAGTCGCGCCGAACTGGCCGCGATATCGTCACGCATGCCGTGCGCCCGGTAGAGGGCATCGCAGAACATCACCAGTTCCCCCGCATCGAAGCGATGCCCTTCAGCGATCGTTGAAATCATTCTCATACACTCTTGAACATGTCCTCCACCAATGCTACGCCGCCTCTGCCCAACGCAACGGTCGATGGTTCCCTTTCGGTCAGTGTCGTGGTCTATCGCCTCGATGAAAAGGAGTTTGCACGCGTGTTGCAAACGCTTCGGACAGCGGCCGACCGCGCAGCCGGTGTTTCGGTCAGTCTGGCACTGATTGACAACAGTGAGGACTTCTCGCTCGCGACGCGCCTTGGCCAATTGGCGAGCGAAACTCAATGGACCGGAGCGACGATCCTGTCCGGGCACGGCAACGTGGGCTACGGCGCGGGGCATAACCTTGTTATCCGAACGACAAGCGCCACCGCGCACCTCGTGCTCAACCCGGACGTGGAGCTGGACCCGGACAGCCTGCGCTGTGGTCTGCAAACACTGGCGGAGCCTGGTGTCGTCCTCGTAGGTGCTGTTGGGCGCAGCGCAGATGGCAAACCCGGCTATCTTTCCAAGCGGATGCCAAGTGTCTGGACATTTTTCCTGCGCGGATTTGCGCCGGCGTGGCTGAAACGGCCTTTCGAATCGCGGCTCGCTCACTACGAGTATCGCGACCTGCCGCAGGACCACGCAAGGGACGTCGTGCTCGTATCTGGAGCGTTCATGCTGTGTCGCACCAGCGCGCTGCAGGCGGTCGCTGGTTTTGATGAGCACTATTTCTTGCATTTTGAAGATCTTGATCTTTCCCTGCGCATGCACACGCAGGGACGCGTCGTGAGCGATCCAAAGGTTACGCTCGTCCATCACGGCGGCAATTCAGCCAAAAAGGGATGGCATCACATCCGCCTGTTTGTGCGAAGCGCCTGCCGCTTCTTCAATACGCACGGCTGGCGATGGCTCTAGACGTGGCCGGGCGGCAGCAACCTACAATCTCGCGACCACTCCAATCTACAAAAAGGCCGCAATGCGCCCATCGAACCGTACTGCCAACCAGCTCCGCGACATCAAAATCACGCCCCACTTCACGCGTCATGCCGAAGGGTCGGTGCTGATCGAATGCGGACACACGCGCGTGCTTTGTACGGCCAGCGTGGAGAATGGCGTTCCTGGCCACAAGAAAGGCTCCGGCGAAGGGTGGGTCACTGCGGAATACGGCATGCTGCCGCGCTCGACGCATACACGTTCGCGTCGCGAAGCCGCTAGCGGCAAGCAAAGTGGCCGCACCCAGGAAATCCAGCGCCTGATTGGCCGATCACTGCGGGCAGTGGTTGACCTGAAGAAACTCGGCGAACGGCAGATCGTGCTGGATTGCGACGTCTTGCAGGCCGACGGCGGCACGCGCTGCGCGTCGATTACCGGGGCTTATGTTGCGCTGGCGATTGCCTGCAACAAGCTGATCAAGGCGGGAACGCTCACAGCGACGCCACTGACCGATTCAGTCGCGGCGGTGTCGGTCGGCGTCTATGAAGGCACGCCGGTTCTCGATCTCGATTACGACGAAGATTCGAACTGCGAAACCGACATGAACGTCGTAATGACGGGCAGTGGCGGTTTCGTTGAGGTCCAGGGCACAGCGGAAGGCAAGCCGTTCAGCCGCAACGAAATGGATGCACTGCTCAATCTGGCCGACGCCGGACTGACGCAGTTGAAGGCTGTGCAAACCGCCGCGATCGAAAGCGCCTGAGCGTAGACCATACGCGACGCCCACGAATCTGGTCATGGAACTCAGCAAACTCGTCATCGCGACCGGCAACATCAAGAAGCTCAAGGAATTTGAGCGCCTGCTCGCGCCGCTCGGTATTGAAGTCATTGCGCAAAGCGCCTTCAACGTGCCCGAGGCGCCGGAACCACATTGCACCTTTATCGAGAACGCGCTGGCCAAAGCTCGCAATGCGGCGCGACACACCGGATTGCCGTCGCTCGCAGATGATTCCGGTATTTGCGTCCATGCGCTGGGTGGCAATCCCGGCGTCAACTCGGCGTATTACGCCGGGCCACAGAAAAGCGATAGCGACAACAACGCAAAGCTCATTGCCGATCTGCAGGGTGTCGCCGATCGCGATGCACATTACACCTCCGCACTTGCGCTCGTGCTGCGCGAAGACGA
>CAYMSY010000021.1:0-4675 GCA_964393195.1 uncultured Alcaligenaceae bacterium
GGGCGTGAGTTCAATCTGGGCATCACGCATGGCAATGGCCGTGCGAGTCAGCAGTTGAATCGCGTCAACACCGAGCTGTTCGCCAAGATGTCGTGGGCGGTGAATCTGTAGATCTCGCGTCCCTGCGATCACCCTGATCACGATGGGGTCGCGCCGCCTCCTACAATGGCGGCATGGCGCTGATGATCACCGACGAATGCATTAACTGCGACGTCTGCGAACCCGAATGTCCCAATGACGCGATCAGTCTGGGCCGGGAAATCTATGAAATCGATCCCGCGAAGTGCACCGAGTGTGTCGGTCACTTCGACACGCCGCAATGCCGTGAAGTCTGTCCCGTTGACTGCATTCCGGTCAATCCGGTGCATGTCGAAAGCAACGATCAGCTACGGCTCAAGTATTCCGCGTTAATGAAACTCAAAGAGAAAACCACATGAAGAACAAACCCGTACTGACGCTTGACGATGTGAAAAAGATTGCTGCGGCCGCTGAAGCCGAAGCCGTCAAAAACAACTGGGCGGTGACGATTGCGATCGTCGACGACGGCGGACATCTGCTGTGGCTGCAACGACTCGATGGCGCGGCGCCGGTGTCGGCGTGGATCGGGCCGCAGAAAGCGATCACCGCTGCGATTGGTCGCCGTGAGAGCGCGATTTACGAAAAGATGGTCAACGAAGGCCGCGTGTCCTTCCTGTCGGTCGCGCCGGTAACGCCGCTCGAAGGCGGCGTGCCGATCATCGTGGAAGGCCAGTACGTGGGCGCGGTGGGCGTGTCGGGCGTGAAATCGACGGAAGACGTGCAGATCGCAAAAGCAGGCATCGCGGCCCTCGGTTTGTAGTATCAGCTTTTTGCTGCAACCTGCATTCAATATGGGCTTGTACACTGAAAAGCATAAAAGTCGATTTACTGCATTATTTGTGTTTGAGCCCTTATTCGATGGGGTTTTCGATAACAAGTTGTTAAAAAAGCGGAAAATTCCCCATGACCATCGCCCTGTTTTGCATCCTGCTCGCCGCCATCATGCCCATCGTCTGCGCGGGCATGTCCAAGGCGGGCGGCATGCGCGTACCGCGTCGGGACGGTGGCTACGACAACCGCAATCCGCGCGACTGGATCAAGACGCAGGACGGCTTCCGCAAGTGGGCGGACGCCGCGCAGGCCAATTGCTGGGAGGCGCTGCCGTTCTTCGCCGCCGCCGTGATCGTGAGTCACATGCTCGGCGTGGTCGGCTGGCTGCCGAACGCGCTGGCCGTGTTGTTCATCGTGTTGCGCATTATCTACGTGTGGCTTTACGTCACGGCAAAGCAGAAGCAGCGTTCACTCGTCTGGTGCGCCGCGTTTTTTGTGAACGTCGCGATCTTTTTGCTGCCGATGATCCGGCTTTAGGACGTAGCGTGCAGGCTGCGGTTGCATGCGGCCAGCAGTTTGTATCGCTCAGTTCTGCCGCCACGGCAAACCGCGAAACTTCCAGCCGCCGCGTGTCGTGCGATGCGCCGAACCATCCGGATCGCCCTCGAATCCCTCAAGAATGTTGTAGGCCGTAAGTCCCAGCTCGGTCGCGCGTTTTGCCGATGCGATTGATCGCACGCCCGAACGGCACAGCAGCAAGAGCGGCTTGCCGCTCGCCGCCGCACGCATCTGTTCATCAAAATCCGGGTTCATGGTCATGCCGGGCCATTGCTTCCATGCGACCGCCGGCACGTCGGGCACGAAGCCGACCCATTCGCGCTCGGCGCTGGTACGGATATCAACGAGCACCGCCTTGCCCGATTGCCACCAGCGCCACGCCAGCTCCGGCGTCACGTCGCCCGCATAGCCGGCGGCGGCTTTCGGCGCATCGCTGTCGTTCGCACCGGCGTCATGCGCGATGCCGAGCCATAGATTGGCCGGTACCGCTTCGTCGATACGGCGCGGCTTCGGCAAGTGCAGCGCGTCCATGAGGGCGACGAAATCAGCGCGACTGCGATTGGCCAGACGGCTGTTGTGGGCGCGCTCGTGGCCGATGCTGCTGTGCGTCCGCCCCTTGTAATCGTGCGCCGGCCAGACAATGGTTTCCGGCGGCAAGCTGAACAGACGCTCGGTAATGCTCGTGTACAGCGCATCAGCCGAGCCGGACTGAAAATCGGTGCGGCCGCATCCGTCAATCAGCAGCGTGTCGCCGGTAAACACATGGTTCCGCCAGAGAAACGACATGCTGCCGG
This sequence comes from uncultured Alcaligenaceae bacterium, assembly GCA_964393195.1. GTDB lineage: Bacteria > Pseudomonadota > Gammaproteobacteria > Burkholderiales > Casimicrobiaceae > Casimicrobium. The sequence continues at coordinate 2,202 of CAYMSY010000021.1, forward strand.
CGGTGTGACCTGGCGTGTGAATCGCCGTAAGTTTTTCTTCGCCAAATTCAATAATGTCACCATCCCGCAACTGTCGCGCGGCGGGCTGTATCCCGCATCCGGCGGGCGTTGCGGCCTGGGCCCCAGTGTGTTCGATCAGCTGGCCGGCGGACGTGATGTGATCGGCGTGAGCATGCGTTTCGATCACCCAGACAAGTCGTGCGTTCTGCGCGCGGATCGCCGCGAGATCGCGCTCAAGCTGATGGTCCACGGGATCGATGATGATGGCGTCGCCGCTGTGCGGATCCACCAGCAGATAGGTGTAGGTGGACGATTCGGAATCGAAAAGCTGTATCGGTTGCATGACACATACCACTTGGTTGCTGCGGCGCGTTCAGTATGATGACGTCCGCAATATTGATGAAACATTATGCATCCGTACCTTCTTTCACTCATCGGTGGGTTGCTTATTGGCCTCGCGGTCTGGCTGCTGCTGTTTGGTGCTGGGCGCGTCGCCGGCGTCAGCGGCATTATGGCCACGACGCTCGAAAACCCTCGCGCGAGCGCATGGCGCCTTGCTTTCCTCGGTGGCCTGGTCGGTGGCGGCCTGTTGTTTGCCCGACTTTTCAATGTGATCGCTCCACCGGTCGCGTCCGTACCATGGTTGATCGCGGCTGGTCTGCTGGTCGGATTTGGCACGGTGGTCGGTGGCGGTTGCACCAGCGGCCACGGCGTGTGTGGCCTGGGCCGGCGATCGGCGCGGTCTCTGATGGCGACGCTGGTCTTCATGACATGCGGCGCAGCGACCGTGACGATCATTCGCCTCAGTCAGTAAGGGTTTCGAGATGAAAGAACAGAAAACAAGCCGAGCGCTCATCATCGTCGCAGGACTTGCAGGCGTCATCTTCGCGGCCGGACTCGCACTGGGCGGCATGATGGATCCGCGCAAGGTGCAGGGTTTTCTTGATGTCGGCGGGATCACGTCGGGTCGCTGGGACCCCAGCCTCGCGTTTGTCATGGGCGGTGCATTGCTGGTGTCGCTCGTCGCCTTTGCCCGGGTTACAAAGCGCAAAACGTCATGGACAGGAGATTTCATCGTGCTGCCGACGCGTCGCGACATTGATCTACGCCTTGTCGGTGGCGCGGCTGTCTTTGGCGTCGGTTGGGGCCTGTCCGGTTACTGTCCCGGACCGGCGATTGCGTCGTTGCTGACCGGTGGTATCGAGGTGGCCTGCTTTGTCGGCGCGATGGCGGCGGGCATGATGCTCGCCCGACGCCTGCCGGGCAACCGGGAGAAGGCGGAATGAAGCCGCAATCGCGCGACATCGTCACCGTCCAGAGCATGCGCAACACCATCATGGTAGCGAGCGTACTGGCATCTGCGGCGTTGTTGGGCGTGATGGCTTTTGTTGGCGCCACGCACAATCTTCAGGCTGGGAGCTCGACCACAGTGATCCGGTTCACCGTGGGCGGAATGGCACTGCTGGCGGTCGCATTTTCGGTGCTGGCGCTCGTGCTGTTGTCACACGCGAGCCGGGAATCGGACAGCGACACGATTGAACGCGACTGGCGCCGGGCCCACCGTTGCGTGATCATCGCCGGACTCGCATTCGTACTGTTTGCGTTTGGTGCGCTATGGGTGGCGCTATAGGCCGGATCAGCAAAGAAACGAAAATTTGACGCCGTGCAGGCGATCGGGCAGAAGATAGAAATTCCACACGACCAGAAGCAACAGGACACCACCAAGCCAGCGCCGGGTCTGCGGGGTTTGCAGCCGCCTGACGGCGGTTTGCGACAGCATGCCAAGTGCCAGCAGGACCGGGAGTGTTGATGCCCCAAACGCCGCCATGACCAGCGCACCGTCAAGTGCATTCGCAGCCAGCACCGCGAGCCCCAACGCGCTGTAAATCATGCCACAGGGCAACATTCCCCAGAGCGCGCCGCGCAGCACATCACCGCCCACACCACCGCGCGCCGAGGCCCACGCACGAGCACCGTCAAGCTGGCGCCATACCCGACGACCTGCGTTTTCTACGGGCGCATAGGCCCACTGGAACCCCATCAGGTATAGCGCAGAAAAGAGAAGCAACAGGTTGGGCAGCAACAACCAGGCGGTTTGCAGCAGCTCATTGCGCAGAAAATTGGTTGCCGCCGCACTGGTCGCCGCGACAATCGTACCGAGCAGCGCATACATGCAGATGCGACCCAAATGCGACGCAAGCGGTTGCCGCGGACGCTCCGGCTGTCGCGTAACCAGAGCGAGTGTAATTGGCCCGCACATGGTCGCGCAGTGCCCGGCACCCATGAGGCCCATGAGTACAGCGGATACGAGCAGGGACAGCGTCATGCGCGCATTATGCGACGATGTGTTGGTGTCTCGGGCGCCTATGCAATGCGGGAGAACGTAATGACCTGTTCCCGCTTGATATTTTTGTAGGCGTCAAACACCATGGCGACCGCTCGCAGAAGCAATCGACCTTGGGCCGTCACGATGA
>CAYMSY010000021.1:4775-12488 GCA_964393195.1 uncultured Alcaligenaceae bacterium
TCAAACACCATGGCGACCGCTCGCAGAAGCAATCGACCTTGGGCCGTCACGATGAGCTCGCGTGGCGACTGCGTCACAATACCGACACTGGCAAACTGCGCGATGGCGTCCTGTGCATCCGCAAAGTAAATCGCCGGATCAATTGCAAACCTTGCCGCAATTGCGCTCCAGTCGACGCGACCGTTGCACATGATCTGCTCAATCACCGCGCTGCGAATCTCGTCATCTGTCGAAAGTCTTACGCCGCGCACCGTGGCAAACTGGTTTTCCGTGACCCGCTCGCGGTAAACGTCCAGTTGCGGGCTGTTCTGGGCATAAACGCCATTCAGGTTGCTGATTGCGGACACGCCGAGGCCAATCAGATCGGTCGCCTGATGCGTGCTGTAGCCCTGAAAATTGCGTCGCAGACTGCCATCAGCAAGCGCTTTCGCCAGTGGATCACCCGGCTTGGCGAAGTGATCCAGGCCAATGGTTTCGTACCCCGCATCGACAAGGCGCTCGGTCGCATACAAAAACAGCTCCGTGCGCTGCTGGATTGACGGCAGCGTTTCGGTGGGAATGCGGCGCTGTGCCTTGAATCGCTCCGGGATGTGCGCGTAGTTAAACAGCGCCAGTCGGTCCGGCTCCAGCGACAGCACACGCTCCAGCGTGGCGGCAAAAGTATCGCGTGATTGAATGGGCAGGCCGTAGACCAGATCGAATGAAATAGAGTTGATACCAACTGCACGCGCAGCCTCGACCGCCTGCGCCGTCTGCTCAAACGACTGAAAGCGATGAATCAGCGTTTGTACCTGCTGATCAAAATCTTGTACACCATAGCTTACGCGGTTGAAGCCAAGTGCCGGTAATGCCGCAATGTAATCGGCATCCAGATAGCGTGGATCCAGCTCGATGCCTTGCTCGCGATCAGGCAGCAACTCGAACTTGCTGTCAAGGTCGGCCATCAATCGCCCAAGCTGCGCCACCGTCAGGAAGTTTGGCGTACCGCCACCAAACGCGAGTTGCGCAATGGGCATCACGCCTGTTTGCGACGTAACCAGCGCCGTCTCGCGCGCCAGCAATTCCAGATATTCGTCAGCGACCGTGGCGCTCTTGCTGATGATCTTGTTGCACGCACAGTAGTAACAGAGTGAACGGCAAAACGGAACATGAACATACAGTGAAGCCGGCCGATGCGCCATTGTGCGCAGCGCCCTTGCATAGTCCTCGCGGCCAAAGACGGGTGTAAATCGGTCAGCGGTCGGATACGAGGTGTATCGCGGACCATTCAGGTCAAAGCGCTTGAGTACGTCGGCAGAAAACACGATTAGTTCAGGGTTCGGGCTGGAGTGACGAGAAGTATCACGCCGGCATCGCGCCGCCTTATTGACCCAAATCAGCGCTCGACACTAATACCGAGACGTTTAGCGGCGCGGCGTCGTGTTTTTGAACTTTTCCAGATTGTCACCGTGCAGCCAAAGCGTGATGAGGCTGGCGGCCATAATGATGAACCAGAAAGCAAAGAAACCGATGGTGTATGCAGCTTGCCGGGATACGCCCGCCTGCGACCCAAAAAGCTCGATGGTTTCAGGGTCGATCAGCGTAAAAAGGATCCCGTCAGCCAAAGCGGCTCCAAGAAATGCGGGCCACAAAACGGCGCCCCATGTCGCAGCGTTCAGTTTCATGAGTGCTCCTGTCGACGCTCTCTGGGTATCCCGTCGTCTAACGGCGATTCGGGGTGAGCAAAGCCTCTACCCGCCAGCTATGCGCCGGCGCGTCAGTGACGATCACCCGACGTCTCTCCCTGACTTTCCCCGATACGACGACCTCATAGACCCCGGTCGCGCTGGGCACGGCAAACGCGCGGATGTCGCGATCTGCATCAACTGGGTGCGCGAGAATCACCTCAATTCGATCTTGCAGGCGAGCGTCCGGAAACGCAATAGACAGTTTGTCTTCCGTGAGGGTCAACTGCATCGTGTTCAGCTGAAGTTGCTCCGCACGATTGACTTGGGCAAGCTGCGCGTTGATTGCCTTGCCCTGCTTGTAATAGTCACTCGCTACGAGTCCGTCCGGATGCTGAATTACGAAAAACGCAGTTATCACGCACGCGACGATAACGGCCGCCGGACCTGCAATAAGTAATCCAGGCCAGATCCATGGATTCACCGGAATGATTGGGGTTTCAATCGCAGTCGTGTTCATGCATTACCTCGGAACAAGAAATACAGCCTGCTCGGAAACGCTGCTGCCAGCGCCTTCTATGGAATCGACAGACTGAACTTTAAGATGAATCGTGTGGCTGCCCGGTTTGGCAGTGTCGATGGGTATGCGCACAGCCAGAACGGACGCCGCCATGGACGCCGGGTCCGCAACAATCTCGTTGCCGCGCTCAACCTTGATATCAGGCAGCCCTTCGGCAGTCACAACAAAACGCTGTGAGCGTTCCGCTGTGTTCATTACGTTAAGTTTGTAGATATTTTCAATATATCGCCCCTCAACCTCGCGAGCGAGCACCCGCCGATCACGGATGACATCAACTTTTAGTGGATTACGCAGTGCCAGCGACGCCAGTAGGCCGCCCACCAGCACCAGCAAGACCACAAAGTAAATGATGATGCGCGGCCGAACAAGATGTTTCCGGACAGCCGCACCATCCCAGTGCTGTTCAAGTGCATTTTCTGTGGAGTAGCGAACCAATCCACGCGGATAGCTCATTTTGTCCATCACCGTATCACAAACGTCAATGCAGGCAGAGCAGCCTATGCATTCATATTGCAATCCATTGCGAATATCGATTCCAGTCGGGCATACCTGCACGCAAAGAGAGCAGTCAACACACGCGCCGAGATTGAGCGCTGCCGCGTCTGCAGTTTTCTTGCGTCCGCCACGCGGCTCGCCGCGTTCCTTGTCGTAGGTCACGATCAGGGTGTCACGATCAAACATCACACTCTGGAAGCGTGCATAAGGACACATGTATTTGCACACCTGCTCGCGCATGAATCCGGCGAAGCCCCAGGTCGCGAATCCGTAGAACAGCATCCAGAATGTTTCCCACGGGCCGGTCGACAACGTCAGCACTTCACGCGACAGTACGCGGATCGGCGTGAAGTAGCCAACGAAGGTAAATCCCGTCCATAGTGCGATGAGTACCCAGAAAAAGTGCTTGCCGCCTTTTCGCCAGAGCTTGTTTGCAGACATTGGCGCCTGATCAAGCTTCATCCGCGCGGCACGATCACCCTCGAACTTCTTTTCAATCCACATGAAAATCTCGGTGTAGACCGTCTGTGGACACGCATACCCACAGAAGACACGACCTGCGATGGCCGTGACAAAGAACAACAGGTACGCAGAAACGATCAGGATGAAAGTCAGGTACAGCACATCCTGCGGCCAGAACACCCAATCGAAGATGTAGAACTTGCGGGCGCCTAGATCAAACAGAACGGCTTGACGTCCATTCCAAGGCATCCACGCCAGGCCATAAAAAATGGCCTGCGTGAAAAAAACCATGAATACCCGAAGCTTCGCAAAACGGCCGGTCACCGACTTCGCGTAAATCTTCTTCGGCGATTGATAGAGCGAGATGACTTTGATCTCGCCGCTGGCACTACTCATATATTGCCTAATACGTGATCAGCAGAAATTCTGCCAGTCACGCTTACTGCTTGCTTCCGGATTGACTCTGTTCCTGCGACTGCGCGTAAACGTAGGCTGCCAACAGATGCACACGAGCTTCACCCAGCGTGTCTTTTTGTGCGGGCATCTGACCCTGACGTCCTTTTGTCAACGTCTCGACAATCGTTGCAAGGCTTCCGCCGTAAAGCCACGTGTTGTCAGTAAGATTCGGAGCACCCAAGGCCACATTACCTTTGCCGTCCATGCCGTGACATGCGGCACATATCTGCTTGAACGTCGCTTCGCCGCGCCCTACGGCATCAGGTGCTGTTGACCGTCCGGACAGTGAAAGAACATACTGAGCCGTATCGGTAATCTGATCCGGTTTCAATGATTCCGCAAACGCCGGCATCATGCCGTTGCGTCCTTCAAGAATGGTGGTCTTAATACCGTCTGGTGTCCCCGGGTACAGCCAATCGTTGTCGACCAGATTCGGGAATCCCTTTGACCCCCGCATGTCCGTGCCGTGGCACTGCACGCAATAGGTTTGGAATAGGCGCGCTCCGATTTGTAGTGCCCCTTTGTCCCCCGCAACGGTCTTGACGTCCTGCTTGGCGTAGGCGTCGAAGATTGGATCAAATTCCGCCTTCGCCTGTTTGACTTCATCGCGATACAGAGAGTCTGTGCTCCAGCCAAGTACACCGGAGGTAACAATCAGTCCGGGGTAGAGGACGAGATATCCAAGCGCAAAAAAGACCGTGATGTAAAACAGGTTCGACCACCAGCGCGGTAACGGATTGTCATATTCGCGCAACCCATCCCACTCGTTTTGGCCATGAAGATCAGCTTGACCGGTATGCTCCTTCTTGACGCTATTGGCGCGCAATACCCAAAGACAAACCAGAAGGCTGACTACGGTCAGAATCGCTACATACCAGGCCCAGCCCTTTGACAGCATGCCTGATGACAAAAGATCCGTCATTTTTGTACTCCTCGATCCGCGTTCGATGCGTATGTTTGCGAGTAAGGTACGTGATCATCGTCCATCAACACGTCACTGACTGCAGCGTGGGCCTTGTCCTTGCTACCGGGACGCCACGCCCACCATACGATTCCGATAAAAGTTAGCAGCGAAATAACCGTGAATGCGCTTCTCAGCTCGTCCATGATCAACCTTTCACTGCCTTGATTTGTGTTCCCAGCCCCTGCAGATAGGCGACGAGGGCATCAAGCTCGGTCTTGCCTTTAATGGCCTCACCTGACTTGGCAATTTCTTCATCGCTGTACGGGTGTCCGAGCATTTTCAGGACCTTCATGCGCTGTGCAACATCTGCGCCGCCAATCGGACGATCGAGAAACGCATAACGCGGCATGTTTGATTCGGGTACAACGTCACGTGGATTGCTCAAATGGAGTCGATGCCATTCGTCACTATAGCGGCCACCGACGCGCGCCAAATCTGGCCCTGTTCGCTTGCTGCCCCATTGGAACGGACGGTCATACACAAATTCTCCGGCCACCGAGTACGGTCCGTAGCGTTCCGTTTCCGCCCGGAACGGGCGAATCATCTGTGAATGACAGTTGTAACAGCCTTCGCGAACATAGATGTCGCGCCCGATCAGACGAAGCGGTTCGTAAGGCTTGAGGCCGGCGACTGGCTCGATGAGGTTTTTCTGGAAAAACAAGGGGACAATCTCAACGAGTCCGCCGATGCTTACCACCAGAATGACAAGCGCAATCAGCAAACCTGTCTTCCGTTCGATTGTGTCGTGTGTAATTTTCATGATGTGTTCTCCCTATGCTGCTGCCGGAATTGCCGTACCAGAAGCCGGTGGAGGCACTACCGCCTGCTGCACTTTTGCGCCGCGTACCGTCATGAATACGTTGTAGGCCATGATGAACATGCTGCCCAAATAGAGCGCCCCCCCAATGAACCTGATGAACCAGAACGGATAGCTGCTCTTTACGCTCTCGACAAAGCTGTAGGTCAACGTGCCGTCCGTATTCACAGCACGCCACATCAGCCCCTGCATGACACCGGAGATCCACATCGCTGCTATGTAGAGAACGATAGCCAGCGTTGCGATCCAGAAATGAATCTCGATCAGTTTCGTGCTGTACATCTTCTCTTTGCCAACCAGCCGCGGAATCATGTAGTAGAGCGCACCAATCGAAACAAACGCTACCCACCCAAGCGCACCGGAGTGCACGTGACCCACAGTCCAATCGGTGTAGTGCGACAGCGCGTTCACCGTCTTGATGGACATCATCGGCCCTTCAAAGGTCGACATTCCATAGAACGAAAGCGAAGTAACCAGAAACTTGAGGATCGGATCGTCGCGAAGTTTGTGCCATGCGCCGGACAAGGTCATGATGCCGTTAATCATGCCCCCCCAGGACGGAGCCAGCAAAACCAGCGAGAAAATCATTCCGATTGATTGTGTCCAGTCGGGAAGGGCCGTGTAATGGAGGTGGTGCGGACCAGCCCACATATAGGTAAAGATCAGGGCCCAGAAATGCACGACGGACAGCCGGTATGAGTACACCGGTCGCTCAGCCTGTTTCGGTACGAAGTAGTACATGATGCCGAGGAAACCAGCAGTCAGGAAGAAGCCGACCGCGTTGTGGCCATACCACCACTGGATCATTGCGTCCTGAACGCCAGCGTACGCGGAGTAGGACTTGGTAAGAGATACAGGAACAGCACCGCTATTAACGATGTGCAGGATGGCGACTGTCAGTATGAAAGCGCCAAAGAACCAGTTAGCAACGTAGATATGGGAAGTACGACGCTTGGCAAGCGTCCCGAAAAAGACAATTGCATAAGAGACCCATACAACAGCAATCAAAATGTAAATTGGCCATTCGAGCTCGGCATATTCCTTGCCGCTGGTCATGCCGAGCGGGAGGGTCACCGCAGCAAGCACGATTACCAACTGCCATCCCCAGAACGTGAAAGCTGCCAGCCCTGGCGCAAACAGAGGCGTATGACAAGTCCTCTGTACTACGTAGTAGGACGACGCGAACAACGCGCAACCACCGAACGCAAAAATCACTGCGTTGGTGTGCAATGGACGCAGCCGCCCATAGCTCAGGAACTCGTGCAAGTTCAGCTCAGGCCATACGAGCTGCGAGGCAATGATGACCCCCACCAGCATTCCGACAATACCCCATACCACCGTCATGATGGCAAAGTTGTAAACAACCTTGTAGTTGTATGTCTCGTGATCAGCGCTTTGCGCGCGGTTATTCCCCATCGTCTAACTCCGTTTTTCGTCAACGACCATGACTACAGAACAACAATAACCTTGGTCGCCAGTGTGGATATTGACCCGTATCAATGCACTGCAACATGAACGGGCGATCGGGTGGGCTTAGCTGTCGTCGTCCTCAATTACGCTGCGCCCGGCGTCTTCAAGGTTATCGAACTGTCCGGAAGATGTCGACCACCAGAATGCGACGCCAATAATGACCGCCAGCACGAGCGCCAACGGGATGAGAATGAAAAGCGATTCCATCAGGTTGTCGCCTTACGCACGCTCCCAAGGCGCATCACGTTTGCAATCACGACCGCAGAGCTAGCCGCCATGCCAACACTCGCGATCAACGGATTCACGAACCCAGCTATGGCAAATGGAATGGCAATCAGGTTGTAAGCGATCGCCCAGACAAAGTTTCCGCGCACGACGCCGCCAACACGCACCGCATAGTCAATGGTCGAGGCGATGGTACCCAAATTTGGGCTGAGACAGACAATGTCCGCACTTGCCTTCGCCGCGTCGGTAGCGCCGTGAACCGCGATACCTACATCTGCGCCTGCAAACCCCACACTGTCGTTGATTCCGTCACCAATCATCACGGTAATTCGTCCCTCGCGCCGGAGTTGGCGCACTCGCTGTGCCTTCTGTTCCGGTGTGAGCGCGCCAGCTGCTGAACGAACCGCAAGCTTTTGCGCGATTATCTGCGTCTTTTCATCACGATCACCACTAAGGATTTCAACGACCCCACGTTGCTGCAAAGCACGAACCAGCGGTCTTGCGTCGTCTCGCGGCGACTCAGAAACCTCAAGCGCACCGACGATTCCCGCATCATCGGCCAACCACAAACGAGCCGCAA
>CAYMSY010000021.1:12588-15788 GCA_964393195.1 uncultured Alcaligenaceae bacterium
GTCTTGACACCGTTTGCGTCACCGTCATGCAGACGCATGACGTCGGAGCTAACCTGGTTATGACTTGCAGCCGTTATGACCGCCTGATTGCGCTCCCGTTGCTCCCATTCGAACCAGCGAACACCAAGCAGCAGTGCGACAAACATGGCAACCGAATCAAAATACAGCACTCCGGTACCTGTGAACAAGTGCCATAGCGACCCTGCGAACGCAGCGAAAATACCCAATGTGATCGCCGAGTCCATGCCTGGACGGCGCAGTCGCAGCTCACGCAAGGTGCCCCGATAGAAAGGTCTGGCACACCAACCGATCACCGGCAAAATCAGCATGAATGCTGCCCAATCCAGCAATGGTGCGAGCTCTGGTTCGATGTCAGTACCTGCGATAAATCGCGGCAGCGTCAGCATCATTATTTGCATTGCGCAGAATGCCGACAGCCCGAACGCCCATATGTACTTGTGCCGCTGCCTGCGCGCGATTCCCGCGCGATCCACACTTTGACCGGCATCGGCCGTGTAACCCAATCGCTCAATACGCAACAGCAGATTGCCTACATCGGTAACACCGGGGTCAAAGGTTACGCGCGCTCGTTGAGTGGCGTAATGCACCCGGACGCGCGACACGCCGGCGACTGCGGCCAGGGCGTCTTCGATCAGGACCGCGCAGGCCGCGCAATGCATGTCGAGGATATCAAGTACGCACGATGACAGATTCGGCGCCACATCGCCAGGTGCGATCTGGTCGTCCGTCTCCGACATCATTAACGAAACCTGATTTGTCATCATCGCGCAAGGCTAAATGTACGAAGAAGGTTAAGCCTTGATCAACATCAAGGCTGCCGGGATGTGTTCGGCACATCATTCGTGCGGAAGGTGGAAATGATATGTCGCAATTTGCTCTTACAACCCAACAGATTGAAGACCTTCGGCAATTGTTGCTGCAGCGTCACAAGTATCTGTCAGCTGCAGTCAATGCAGACTTGCACGCGGACGACGATACACACACGTCCATTACTGGTACCAGCGATGCCGACTGGGTCACCGCAGATGTCGATTCGGATAATCTAATTGCAAAAGCGGAGCGTGACGCAAAGGATCTGGCCGAGACGGCGGTTGCGCTCGAAAAAGTGGATGATGGCCGCTACGGTGTGTGTGAGTCCTGCGGCGAAGCGATAGGCTACGCACGGCTGCTAGCTTACCCGAGTGCAAGACGGTGCCTGTCCTGCCAGAAACAGTTGGAAGTCCAGTCGGGTCTGAGTCGCGGAGCGTAGCCGGCGAGCGATAATTGGCTTTCCGCAAAGCCAGCACTCGCTTCGAACTTGAATAGCGCCCCGCCACTCCGCGTATTGATAGTTGACGATGATGACGATATTCGTGATCTGGTCATTACATACTTGGGGGCACAGGGACTCCAGATGTTCGAGGCGCGAAGCGAAGTTGAACTGCGCGCTTGCGTCGAACAACATGCGCCCGATGTAATACTGTTGGACGTGAACCTCGGCTCCGAAGACGGATTTGCAATCGCAAGGCGCCTTCGGAGTAACTGGCACGGTGGCTTGGTAATGATCACAGGCCGTGGCGACACCGTTGACCGTGTGGTTGGCCTTGAAATTGGGGCCGATGACTATGTCACCAAACCGTTCGAACTTCGCGAGCTGCTGGCTCGAATTCGTAGCGTAGGACGTCGATCCAGTGCGCCATCACCCGCTGCCGTTGCGTCTGCTCTCGCCAAAGACTCCGTGGCGAACTTTCATTTCGATGAATTTACGCTGGACCCGGAGCGACGTGAATTGCGCCGTCCGGGCGGGCAGCTGGTTGCACTGACTACAGGCGAATATCAGCTCTTGTTGGCATTTTGCGAGCAGGCTGGTCGCATTCTCAGCAGAGACCAGCTTTTGCAAAGAACACACCATCGCGATGCTGGACCATTTGATCGAACGATTGACGTTCAGATTGGGCGTTTGCGCCGTAAGCTGGGAGATGACGGCAAGGAACCGCGAATCATCAAATCAGTCCGTGGTGCCGGGTACGTCCTTTCGGTAGCCGTTTCTCGAGGCGACGTCCAATGATCGATGCCGTCGCTCCTGATAATGATGCGTTCAGACTCCTGTTTGACGCGGCACCTGACGCCATTCTTGTTGTGGACAGTGCCGGGCGTATCCGCCTCAACAACGCAGAAGCCGAGCGCATGCTTGATGCCGCACCGGGGGAATTGCGTGGCCTGAACGTCGACAAGCTCGTACCCATTTCCTCCCGCAAACGCCATGCTGCGCTTCGGAGTAGTTTTGCGCTGGCACCAAATCGACGCCCGATGGGCGTTGGCTTGTCCCTCAAGGCGCTAAAGCTGAACGGTCGGGAATTTCCGGTCGAAATTTCGTTGGCGCCAACGCAAACTGCTCGGGGCGTAGAGACGATCGTAATGTTGCGGGATGTAAGCGATCGGCTGCAGGCGCGGCGCACCGAACGAGAATTGATCCGAGCCAACGCGCTCGCACGAATTAGTCAACTCGCGCTGCGAGAGCGCCAGTTTGATGTTTTCGGCGAACGTGCGGTAGAAATCTCGGCGACGCCATTAGCGGCCGATGTCGTAGCGATTTTTCGCAACTCCACTGGCGATGATGTGCTTGTCTGCACCGGCGCATCTGGTGCGCTTTCGCAGCGCATGATGGGTGCCCGCATCGCTCAATCACACGGAATGCTGTCGGGGCAAATTTTTTCGACTGGAGCGCCTGTTCTGGTCGGAGACGTTGCGACGGCCAGCTCGACAATCTGCCCGGCGATGCTCGCGGCCAACGTTCGCAGCCTCGTTATTGCGCCTATCGCCGATCGCGAGCAGGTAAACGGCCTGCTGGTAGCTGGTTCCTGCACGCCGCATCACTTCACGACTGATGACGTTGCATTTCTTGAGGCAATTGCCAATATTGCCTCAAACGCCCTTCAACGATCGGTCACCGAGGAAAAACTTCTGCTTTCACAACGGCTGGAGTCCTTGGGACAACTCACGGGCGGTGTGGCCCATGACTTCAATAATCTGCTTACCGTAATTTCCGGGAATCTCCAGATTCTTGAGGACATGGCCCTCCCGGATCCTTTTGCGAATCGTGCAATAGCCTCGGCGCATCGTGCGGCGAGACGCGGTGCGGAATTGACGGCCAAATTGCTGGCATTTTCACGGCGACAGACCTTACGCCCCGCACCGAT
>CAYMSY010000021.1:15888-17786 GCA_964393195.1 uncultured Alcaligenaceae bacterium
CTCAGTGTGTCCGATACTGGTACCGGCATGAGTCGCGAAGTGATGGCGCGAGCCTTCGAGCCGTTTTTTACGACAAAGGCGGTAGGAAAAGGCAGCGGACTTGGCCTCAGTATGGTCTATGGTTTTGCCAAGCAGTCTGCAGGACACGTTACCGTGTATAGCGAGAAGGGCACCGGTACGACGATCAATCTCTTTCTTCCTGTCGCTCCAGCACAGCGGCGGAAACTCGGTGATACGACCGAACCCGCCAAGACTTCCGTTTCCGGCTCTGAGTCAGTTCTGGTTGTTGAGGATGATGTTGACGTTCGCGCGGTCGCGGTGCGCTTCCTCGAGTCGCTCGGGTATCGTGTATTCACCGCGACCAGCCGACGAACAGCGTCCGCGAGGTTGCGAGCCCACCCTGAGATCACAGTCCTGTTTACTGACGTGGTTCTGGCGGGGGAAGAAACAGGCCCAAAAATCGCCGCAGCGCTGCAAAGGTTTCGACCCGATTTGCGCGTGCTATATGCGTCTGGCTATGCGCGCAGCGCATTGCCGCTGCAATTTGGCCTTGATGACGATATCGCCTTCCTTCGCAAGCCGTACTCGCGCGATCAACTCGGACGCGCGTTGCGACAAATCATCGATTTGCCGCAAACAGGTACCAAAACCTAGTGCAGAGCCTGAGAATGCGCCAGTGAACTCAGCGCATCCATGTCGAGCAGTTCAATATCGCGTCGCGTTACCTTGAGCAGTCCGAGTTTCTGAAACCGGGAAAACACACGGCTGACCGTCTCCAGCGTAAGGCCGAGGAAGCTACCAATCTCGGCACGCGTCATGCGAAGCATAAAGCGGCGGGCCGAAAAGCCGCGAGCCGAGAATCTATGGGAGAGATCAAGCAGAAATGCAGCCACCCGTTCATCTGCGTTCAACAATCCCAGCGCAGCCAGCCAGCCATGCTCATCCCGCAATGCGGCGCTCATGCGATGGTACAGAAAGCGGGCGACAGCCGGATTTTCCGCAGCCAGCGCCTCAATCGCCTCAAAGGGAATCTCAACCACCGCACACAGATCAAGGGCAATTACCGTCGTGCTGTGTACACCACCGTCAATGGCCTCCATACCGACAATATCGCCGGGCATTGGGAAACCCAGAATCTGCTCGCGTCCATCTTCCTGAATCAGCATCCGCTTGGCAGCACCCGATTTGAGGAAAAACACCGAACGGAAAGGATCTCCGGCACGATGAATCGCTGTACCTTCGGTAACGACCCGAGCGCGCCCCAAAGCGACAACCTCTTCGAGAACGGCATCACGTGACGACAAGCTTCGTGAGGCCATCAGCGTGGGGCTCCCGACGCGAATGCTCTGCGTAGCTGAATGGACTTGCGAATGCATGACTGACTCCTGTGTACATACCGACTTGGCATGGTTCACAATATCTGTGCCTCATGCAAACCGAAGATGAACGTTCGGTAACAGTGTGTAACAAGAAGGTGGCCCGCGGAGTCCGTCGCGGGCCATAAGTGCCGGTCGTTCACTCCGGCAAGTGGACGAGCATCGCACGGAAAACGCCGTCCGGAGACAATCCGCGCGGCTAGCTCGTCATCGTAGCGTCGCGGTAAACCAGCACAGGAACCGGCGACACCGGCAACAAGCGGGTAGTCACGCTCCCCATGACGAAGCGCCCTACAGCGCCGCGTCCGTGGGTGGCGATCACGATCAGGTCGCACTGTGTGTCCTTGACCGTCTTTTCAATAAAGGTCTCAGCGCGACTGCTGACCGCACTTACCGACTGGCTGGTGACGCCCGCCGCATCTGCAAGCTTCTTCGCATTGGCGAGTATCTGTGCGCTGGCGTCCGCGATGCTCTTTTCAAACATGGCCTGCGTCTTGTCATCAACCATTGAAATCTCGGCGG
>CAYMSY010000022.1:0-271 GCA_964393195.1 uncultured Alcaligenaceae bacterium
CGTAGCTCTCGCGACGGCCGTTGCCGGTGGGCGCCATGCCCATCAGGCGCGCGTTCATGGTGTCCTGAATGTAGCCCTTGAGGATGCCGTCTTCGATCAGCACCGTGGCGTTGGTCGGTGTGCCTTCGTCGTCGACCGTCAACGAGCCGCGACGATCCTGCAGAGTGCCATCGTCAAGCACGGTAACGCCGGGCGCGGCAACGCGCTCACCGATGCGACCACTGAACGCGGATGAACCCTTGCGGTTGAAATCCCCTTCGAGCCCGTGACC
>CAYMSY010000022.1:281-17483 GCA_964393195.1 uncultured Alcaligenaceae bacterium
GGCATGACGCCGGACGGCGCGGGACGGGCATCGAGATTGACGATTGCCATATCGACCGCTTCATGAGCGCGTTTCGTAATGAACGCCGCGTCAAAGCGTTCGAAGCCGTAGCGGCCACCGCCGCCCGAGCGGCCCTGCTCGCGTTTGCCGTTGGCCTCCACGATGGCGGAAACATTGAGGCGGCAGAGCGGACGCACGTCTGCGGCCACAACGCCATCACTGCGCATCACGAGCATCACGACGTGTTCACAGGCGAGATTGACCATCACCTGCGTCACGCGCGGGTCGCGGGCGCGCGCGATGCGTTCGGTCTCGCGCAACAGCGCGATCTTGGCTTCGTCGCTGATTGAGGCCAGCGGATCGGCGGCGCTGTACAGCGATCGTGGCGAGCCGTTTGCCTTGACGGCAACCGATGCGCTCTGCCCGGCCCGACCGATGGCGGCGACGGTGTTGACGGCCTCGTTGATCGAGGCGATGCCGATGTCGCCGGAATAGGCAAACGCGGTCTGCTCGCCGCTGATGGCGCGCACGCCGACGCCGGATTCAATCGAAAAACTGCCGCTTTTGACGATGCTTTCTTCGAGTGACCAGCTTTCGGATTTGTGATGCTCGAAATAGAGATCGGCGTATTCAACGCCGCGCGAGGTCAGGCTGCCCAACGTACCGGCGAGTTGATCAAGCGAGAGATTGGCGGGGGCGAGAAGCAGAGACTGCGCGGTGGCGAGTGAAGACATCAAACAGCGTGGTTAAACCGGATTGGCTGAGGGTAGCACAGGGCAGGAAGCGCCCGCAGCGAAGGACGGTGGCACAAATATCCGCAGGCGAATTCCGGTGCTGTGTGGACGGAGGCGACGTGTCCACGTTCCGCGGACCATGCAATCCGGATGCGGGCATCCGGATTGTTATCAGCTTTTTCTTAAAACCCCTATTTCATAGGGCTTGCAAAGACGAAATGCAGAAAGTCAACTTTTGAATAAATAGCGGCCCTAGCCCTTAT
The DNA here is from genome assembly GCA_964393195.1 of uncultured Alcaligenaceae bacterium. Lineage (GTDB taxonomy): Bacteria > Pseudomonadota > Gammaproteobacteria > Burkholderiales > Casimicrobiaceae > Casimicrobium. The sequence continues at coordinate 1,279 of CAYMSY010000022.1, forward strand.
TGAATGGTGCTTTCAGAAAAAAGCTGTATAGCCTGCAAAGCGACAATACTGCTGTTAAGCCAGATACTTTTTGAAGTGCTCCAGTGTGCGATCCCATGACAGCTTTGCTGCGGCTTCGTTGTAGCGCGGCGTGGAATTGTTGTGGAAGCCGTGCTGGGTGTCAGGATAGGTGTGGGCCTCGTACTTGGTGCCGGCGGCCTTGAGTGCCGCTTCGTACGCTGGCCACATGCCGTTGATGCCGTCGTCCTTTTCGGCGAAGTGGATCAGCATCGCGGCCTTGATCTTGCCCACATCGGCCGTCGCTGCAGCGGCGCCGTAGTACGGGGCCGAGGCCTGCAGATCGCCACCCATTGCGGTCGCGAGGAAGTTGCTGGTGCCGCCGCCCCAGCAGAAGCCGGTCACGCCGAGCTTGCCGGTGGACAGCTTGTGCGCCTTGAGCCACTTGGCGCCGTTGAGCATGTCAGTGCGCAGCTTGGCCTGATCAAGCTTGGCCTGCAGCGTGCGCCCGTCGTCGTCATTGCCGGGATAGCCGCCAAGTGGCGCCAGACCATCCGGCGCCAGCGCAAGGTAGCCAGCGGCCGCGGCGCGGCGTGCGACGTCTTCGATGTAGGGATTGAGGCCACGGTTTTCGTGGATGACCAGTACCGCCGGGAACGGCCCGTTGCCCGCCGGCTGCACGAGGTAGCCGCGCATGGTTTCGCCGTTGCCACCCGGTGACGGATAGCTCACGTAGCTGGCCTTGATGCGCGGATCGGTGAACGAAATGGTCTGCGCTTTTGCGTACTGCGGCAGCAGCGAGGTAGCCATCGCGAGCGCCGGGATGCCCAGCGCAGCGAGCGCGCCAGCGCGTTTCAGGTATTCGCGGCGATCAATCTTGCCGTGACAATACTCATCGTAGAGATCGTAGACACGTTGATCGATCTGGATCTGGGTAACCGGCTGGCTCCGCAGAAAAAACGAGTACTCACTTTAGCGCGTCGGACTTCAATGCGGTAGTGTGACAACGAGTAGACAGGTCATCAGCTTATTGCTGAAACCTATGTTTCAAAGGGCTTACAGCGATGAAATGGCCTTAGTCGCTTTCAGGCATTTTCGCGCGCTAAGCCCTTTGCAGTGGCCATTTCAGCAAAAAGCTGTATTGACGCAGCGACCGGATCAGCGCTTGCCGAGGTAGGTCGCGATCACCCGTTCGTCGTGCAGCAGATCTTCGGCTTTGCCTTCAAGGCTCAGTTCGCCGGTTTCGAGCACGTAGCCGTAGTCCGCCGTCTGCAACGCCGCACGCGCGTTCTGCTCGATCAGCAGCACCGATAGCCCGGTCGCGCGCAGCCGGGAAACGGTCGCCAGAATGTCGCGCGTGATCAGCGGCGCCAGACCAAGGCTCGGCTCATCAAGCAACAGCAGCTTCGGTTTCGCCATCAGTGCGCGACCGACCGCAAGCATCTGCCGCTCCCCGCCGGACAGCGTGCCCGCCAGCTGCGGCTGCCGCTCCTTCAATCGCGGAAACAGCACAAACACCTCTTCCAGCGTGCTCGCGAGCGCAGCGCGCGATTCGCCCGATCGTCGGCGCGAGAAACCGCCGAGTTCCAGGTTTTCCAGCACCGTCATGTCGGCAAACAGTTCACGCCGCTCCGGCACCAGTGAAATGCCCATGCGCACCAGCGCCTCGGTGTCGCGCCCATCGATGCGCTCACCGGCGAAACGCACGGTACCGCGCGACGGCAACAGGCCCATGACGGCGCCGAGCAGCGTGGTTTTGCCGGCACCGTTGGGCCCGATGACCGCAGCGATCTGCCCGGCCGGCACCGCCAGCGACACGCCGCGTACTGCCTCGACCTGGCCATAGGCAACGTGAAGATCAGAGACTTCGAGAAGCAGTTCAGACATCTCAGGCCCCCAGATACGCTTCGCGCACCGCCGGGTCGGCCTGCACCGCTTCCGGCAGGCCCTGCGCCAGCTTCTGGCCGAAATTCAGCACCACCAGCCGGTCGACCAGTCCCATTACGAAGTCCATGTCGTGCTCAACCAGCAGCACCGTCATGCCCTCGCCCTTGAGTGTCTTGATGAGTGCCGCAAGTTGCTCTTTTTCTGCGAAACGCAGGCCAGCTGCAGGTTCATCGAGCAGCAGCAGGATCGGGTCGGACGCCAGCGCCCGGGCAATCTCGACAATGCGCTGTTTGCCCAGCGGCAGGCTGCTGGCGGTGTCATGCGCATGCTCGGCCAGGCCCACGCGCTCGAGCTGACGCATGGCTTCGGCGAGTGCTGCCGCCTCGTCGTCCTTGTTCAGGCGCAATGCCGAGGCAATGATGCCCTTGCTACCGCGCAGGTAAGCACCGAGCGCAACGTTTTCGACCACGGTCATGGTCGATACCAGCTTGACGTGCTGAAAGGTGCGGCCGAGACCCCGCTTGGCAATGGCGCTGGCCGTGGCACCGGTCAGCTCCTGTTCCATGAATTTGATCGAACCCGCAGTCACGTCGAGCGCACCGGAAATCAGGTTGAAGCAGGTGCTCTTTCCGGCGCCATTGGGGCCGATCAGGCCAACCACTTCGCGCGCTTTCACATCGAACGTCACATCGTTGACGGCGACCAGGCCGCCAAAGGTCTTTCGGGCAGCATTGACTTCGAGCACGGGGGTATCAGCCACCGGCATGGCGCGATGTTGCAGCCGGTCATCGGCCGCCGGAAGCGCGCGCTTCGGTGCCGGTACGAAGCGCTGCAGGTAGGGAATCAGCCCATCACGCGCATATTGCAGCAGCAGCACGAGCAGGATGCCAAACACGATAATCTCGAACTGCCCGGCCTCACCGATGACCTTCGGCAGCAGGTCCTGCAGCCAGGTTTTCAGCAGCGTCACCAGCGTCGCGCCCAGTACCGCGCCCCAGACGCTGGTGGCACCACCGATCACGGCCATGAACAGATACTCGATACCCTGATTGATGCCAAACGGCGTCGGGTTCACGAAGCGCTGCAAATGCGCATACAGCCAGCCGGACAGACAGGCCAGCACGGCCGCGATGACAAACACCGCCGTTTTCATGCGGCCGGGATGCACGCCAAACGCCTCCACCATTGTCGTGCCCTGCTTCAGTGCGCGAATTGCACGACCCGGACGTGAATCCAGCAGGTTGGCGGCGCACCAGAGCGCGGCGAGGACAACGATCCAGATGAAGTAGTAGAACTCGGCCTCTTTCTCCAGCGTGAAGCCGAACAGCGACACGGCGGGAACGCCGGTAAGACCGGTGAAGCCGCCGAAACTCTCGATATTGCCCATCAGGAAGAACAGCGAAATCCCCCAGGCAATGGTGGCAAGCGGCAGATAGTGCCCGCCCATCGACAGCGTGATGATGCCAATAACGTAGCCAACAATCAGCGTAATCGCAATCGCAATCAACAGCGTCGTCCACGGAGAGAAGCCATATTGGGTCGTCAGCACGGCGGTGGTGTAGGCGCCCAGCCCGACAAATGCCGCCTGGCCAAAACTCGTCTGCCCGGCCACGCCCGTGAGCAGCACCAGACCCAGCGAGACAAGGCTGTAAAGACCAATGTAGTTGAGCAGCGTGACGTAGAAGGCGGGTGCGATGGACGGCGCAACGGCGATCACTGCAACGGCAATGGCCACCAGAACACGAGGCTTCATCTCATTCTTCCTCGTGATGCGTCGTGTTGAACGAACGCCATAGCAACACCGGAATGATCAGCGTGAAAACGATGACTTCCTTGTAGGCGCTCGCCCAGAACGAAGAAAACGCCTCGACCAGTCCGACAAAAATTGCGCCGCCCGCTGCGATCGGATAACTGGCCAGTCCGCCAACGATGGCGCCGACGAACCCCTTGAGCCCGACCAGAAAGCCGGAGTCGTAATACACCGTCGTGATCGGTCCGATCAGGAGCCCCGACACGGCGCCGATCGCTGCCGCCAGCGTGATGCTCAGACTGCCGGCGAAGTTCGGGCTGATGCCCACCAGACGGGCACCAGTCCGATTGGCGGCGGTCGCCCTGAGCGCCTTGCCGAACAGTGTGTACTTGAAAAACACCGCCATTCCGACAACAAGCACAGCCGCAAACAGGTACACGAGCAGACTTTGCCCGGATACGTTCATGCTGCCCAGCTCGAATGTCGCGCTGGTGAAGGGCGACGTGCGCGCGCCCTCGGCGCCGAAGAACAACAACCCTAGGCCGGTCAGTACAAAATGGACTGCAACCGAAACAATCAGCAGTGTCAGCACGGGTGCTGTCGCGACCGGTTGATAAGCCAGGCGATAGATCGCCGGCCCCATCGCGGTCACCGCGATGACCGTCGCCAGCACCTGGAACGCAAATCCGACCTGTAGCGCAAATACGCCCCACACCAGCCCCGCTGCGACTACGCAGGGCAGCGCGTTGCCCGCGATCGCGCGAAGCATTCGATGCGGCTCCCGGCGATGGGCGAAGCCATCGGCCACCGCCGCAGTGAGCCCCAGTGCAAGCAGCAGCCAGACCGTGCCCGGAAGCTTGTTTTGTTCAAAAGCGGCAAGCGTCAGCACGGTGAACGCCACAAATTCACCCTGCGGGATGAAGATGACCCGGGTGACCGCGAATACCAGCACCAGTGCAAGCGCCAGCAGGCAATAGATGGCGCCGTTGGTCAGGCCATCCTGGGCCAGCAAGGCGGCAATTGAAAAGTCCATATCAGGCCTTCAGCACGCTGCGAACGAGAGGTCGGCGTGCGATGGATTCATCCAGAGGTCAGTAACAAACGTAAACCTGAGGCGGACCATGCATCGGATCCGCCTCTACCTGCATTGTCAGGACGTGACTACTTGGTCGCGAGAGCCCACTTGCCATCCTTGATCATGAACATCGTACGACCGCGATTGTCCAAGCCATTGTGTTCGGTTGCCGACATGTTGAACACGCCATGCACACCGACCACTTCCTTGGTGTTTTCGAGCGCGTTGCGCAGGGCCGCACGGAACTCCTTGGTACCCGGCTTGGCGACTTTGAGCGCTTCCGGCACGGCCTTGGTCAGCACAATGTAGGAGTCCCAAGCGTGACCGCCGAATGTAGTGCGCGGGCCAAACTTGGCTTCGTACTGTGTGATGTAGTCCTTGGCGACCTTCTTGATCGGGTTGCTGTCGGGCAACTGCTCATAGGCAAGCATCGGCCCCGCAGGCAGGAAGGAACCGTTGCCATCCTTGCCCACCACGCGCAGGAAGTCGGAATTACCGACGCCGTGCGTCTGATAAATACGGCCCTTGTAGCCACGGGCGAGCAGTTCCTTGTGCGGCGTAGCGGCCGGTGTGCCCGAACCTACGATAAGAATTGCCTGCGGATTGGCAGCGATAAGTTTCAGTACCTGGCCCATGGTGCTGGCATCAGTACGGCTGAATCGCTCGACGGGTTCCATCTTGATACCCGCCGTAGCCGCTGAACGGCGCATCTCCACCAGCCAGCCTTCGCCGTAGGCATCGTTGTAGCCAATGAAACCCATTGAGCTGATGCCGGCAGCTTTGGCATGCACGGCGATAGCGTCAGCCATCAGCGAGTCATGCTGCGAAACCTTGAATACCCATTTCGTCTTGGGATTGGCGATGTCCACGATACGTGCTGAGCCGCCGAGCGAGATATTGGGCGTTTCGCCTTCCGCCACCACGTCAATCATGGCCATCGCGTTCGGCGTCGTCGTAGAACCGATCACAACATCGACTTTGTCCTCGGTGATGAGTTTCTTGGTATTGGTTACGGCCTTGGTCGTGTCGGATGCATCATCGAGCACGATGTAGGTGACGTCGAGTCCGCCGATTTTCTTCGGCATCAGGTCAACCGTATTCTTTTCGGGGATGCCGAGCGACGCTGCCGGGCCGGTCAGCGAAAGCGTCAGCCCGATTTTGAGTTGCGCGTGAGCGGCAGATACCGCGAACGTCGCTGCGATTGCAGCGCAAAGAATCCGAACCATGCAAGCCTCCTTTATTGATTTGCAGATTGATAACCGCTTATTTAGTTATCACATATAAGCAATTGTCTACCAAATCCACCGCAATTGACAGCTCTTTTTGTGCCGCGAAGCCTCATCAGGCGATCACGGAGGACGGCAAATCCAAGTGTAATACGCAGAAAAAACAAAACCGACCAAGTGGTCGGTTTTATTGTGGAAGTGCGGGTTTTTACTTCTTCAGGCTGTCACGTATTTCGCGCAAAAGCACAATATCTTCCGGCGTTGGCGCAGGTGCAGCTGCCGGCTCTGCCTTTTTCAACCTGTTCATGGCCTTGACCATCATGAAAATAATCCATGCCAGGATAATGAAGTTGATCAGTACGGTAATGAAGTTGCCCCAGGCAAACGTAGCAATTCCGGCCTTCTTGAGGTCTGCGAGCGCGGTCAACTTGTTAGGGTTGTCGCCAAGCACGATCAACATGTTGGAAAAGTCGAGACCACCGAATATCTTGCCAACGACTGGCATGATCAGGTCTCCCACAATCGAATCCACAATCTTGCCGAAGGCACCACCGATGATGACACCAACCGCCAGATCCATCACATTGCCCTTCAGCGCGAAGGTTTTGAATTCTTCCATCATTGACATGATTTTTCTCCTGAACTTTGACTGAGTATTGGCCTGGGCCAGTTTGCCGGTTGCCTGCTAAATTGCGGAATCCCCCGTTTCGCCGGTTCGGATTCGTACCACCTGTTCGACCGCTGACACAAAAATCTTGCCGTCACCGATCTTCCCGGTGCGAGCCGCCTTGATGATGGCCTCAACAACGCGTTCCACATCCTGATCCGCGACGATTAGCTCTACCTTGGTCTTAGGCAAAAAGTCCACCACATACTCGGCACCGCGGTAGAGCTCGGTATGACCGCGCTGCCGGCCAAAACCCTTCACCTCAGTGACGGTCAGGCCGGTGATTCCCGCTTCCGCAAGCCCCTCGCGTACTTCGTCGAGCTTGAACGGTTTGATGATTGCTTCGATTTTTTTCATGCACGCTCCTCAATCGTGTCCTGTCGGTTGCAGCATCAACAAGCCACAACGCCCTGCCCGCAGTATGCCAGACGATTGAAGTGTGGCGAAGTATGCGTCAGCCGCGAGCCCGCGAGCGCACCGATCGAGCAACAAAAGACAATTCCTATCTCTGCTCAGGGTGCGTCAGGAATGACCGCAGTGACCTCGATCTCGACTTTGGCGCGCGACTCAATCAGGCGAGAGACCTCGACACAGCTCATTGCCGGAAAATTGCGCCCCATCACCTCCCGGTAAACGCCTCCGAGCTCCCTGAGCCGCGCCACATACTCGTCACGGTCGACGATGTACCAGGTCATACGCGCCATATGCTCGGGCCCGGCGCCCGCCTCGCGCAGCACCGCCAGAACGTTGCGCAGCGCCTGTTCAACCTGTTCGACAAAGTCATCCGTGGCGAACTGCTGGTCGCCCGTCCAGCCGATCTGACCACCCACGAAGACCATCGTGCCACGAGCGGCGACGCCATTGGCATAGCCGCGTGGTGCGAGCCAGCCTTCCGGTTGCAGAAGCTTCATCATCGGCCCGCCTCCATTTCGCGCAGCCGGTTGCGCTGCAATTTTCCCGTTTCAGTGCGTGGCAAAACGCTCAGAAATTCGATCTGCCGCGGATATTTGTAGGGAGCCAGGCTAGCCTTGACGTAGTCCTGCAGCGTTTTGGCTGTCGCATCGTCGCCAGCAACCCCCGCACGCAGCACCACAAACGCCTTGACGATCATGCCGCGCACCTCGTCCGGCTTGCCGATCACGGCGCACTCCGCCACACTTTCATGCTGGGCGAGGCAGTTCTCCACCTCCGGACCTGCGACGTTGTAGCCGGCGGTAATGATCATGTCGTCATCGCGAGCCTGATAGTAGAAATAGCCATCCGCGTCCATCATGAACGAATCGCCGGGATAGTTCCAGCCCTGCTGCACATACTTCTTCTGACGGGGTTCGTCGAGATAACGACAACCAGTTGGACCGATGACGGCCAGCCGGCCCACGCTACCAGGCGGTAGATCTTCGCCTGCTTCGTTGACCACCCTGGCACGGTAACCAGGCACGGCTCGTCCGATCGCACCGCGACGAACATCAGCGTCCGCACTAGAGATGAAGATATGAAACATCTCGGTAGCGCCGATGCCATCCAGCAACTCAATACCGGTCGCGCGCTTCCATAGCTGGCGGGTAACGTCTGGCAGTCCCTCGCCCGCGCTAACGCAAATGCGCAGGCTAGGCATCGGCGCCGTCTCGACGAACGGGGCCATGCGGCGATAGAAGGTCGGTGCGGTGTAACAAATCGTTGCGTCGACCCGCCGGACAGTCTGCACCAGGGTTTCCGGCGTGTATGCACCGTCATGAAAGTAGACACTGGCACCCGCCCACATCGGAAAGACCAGAAGCCCGCCCAAACCAAAGGTAAACGCGAGCGGCGGCGAGCCGACGACGATATCGTCCGCCGTGGCCTGCAGCACATGCCGTGGCCACGCCTCACAGGCTGCCAGCAGGTCCCGGTGCGTGTGCAACGCGGCTTTGGGCGTGCCAGTGGTGCCGCTGGTAAAGGCCATAATCGCAATGTCATCCCCGTCAGTAAGTGCGGCCGGGCAATCTGTGCTCTTTTTCGCAGACGACGAGGCGATCGCTTCCAGGGTGACGACAGTCTTGAGGGACGGGCATTGCGACTGCGCTACGTGCAGGTCCTCAATCAATGATCCTGCACACAGCGCATGGCTGATCTGCCCCTTGCCGATCACGGCGACCAGCTCACGGGCCCGTAACAACGGCATGGTCGCGACAGCGATCAGTCCTGCCTTGACAACTGCTAACCACGCAATAGCCATGTCAATACCGTTGCCACCTCGCAGCAACACGCGATTGCCGGTGACAAGGCCAAGGTCTTCGATGAGCACGCGGGCTGTCTGATTCACCCGATCAAGCGCCTGTGCATAGGTCAGTACACCGCGTACATCGCGCAGCAGTATTCGGTCACCATTGCCGTTAGCCACGTTACGGTCCAGCAGTTCGACGACGGCATTCAAAGTGTCAGGAAATTGCAATTCCGGACGATCGAGCAGAATGATGGGCAGGTCGCTCACCGCCGGCATCCGCTCGTGCGCAAATCGGTCCAGCTGGGTGGTCATGTCTGCTCCTTTCTGTCAGAGTCCGATCGGATCATTCGTTGGACGCGGTGAGAATCAATTGCCTTCAAATTGAGGCTTCTGTTTTGCGGCAAACGCGTGATAGGCGCGGTGAAAGTCCTGCGTCTGCATGCAAATCGCCTGCGCCTGGGCTTCGGCCTCAATCGCTTGCTCAATTGTCATCGACCATTCCTGATTGAGCATCGTCTTGGTCATGCCATGAGCAAACGTGGGGCCAGCTACCAATGAGTCGGCAAGCGAGTTTGCGGCAGCCTGTAACGCGTCTGCTGGATGCAGTGCGGTGAAGAAGCCCCACGCCAGCCCTTCATCGGCAGTCATTGCTCGCCCCGTGAACAGCAGTTCGGATGCCCGCCCCTGCCCTATCATGCGTGGCAGCAACGCGCAGGCCCCCATGTCCGCGCCCGCGAGTCCTACCCTCGTGAACAGAAAAGCTGTCTTTGCCTGCGCTGTTCCAAGGCGCAGGTCGCAGGCGAGCGCGATCATCGCGCCGGCGCCAGCGCAGATGCCGTCAATCGCTGCGATCACAGGCTGCGGACAGGCACGAATCGCACGTACGAGGTCCCCCGTCATGCGAGTGAATGCGAGCAGTTCTGGCATCGACATTCTGGTCAGTGGTCCGATGATTTCGTGCACATCACCACCAGAGCAGAAATTGCCACCCTCGCCGCTGACTACAACCGCCTTGATGTCAGTGGCGTACACCAGGCTGCGAAACAGATCACGCAGTTCCGCATACGACTCGAAGGTCAGAGGATTTTTGCGGTCTGGCCGGTTTAGGTTGAGATGTGCAACGCGGCGATCACCGCTACCACGGCAAGCAAAGTGGAAGTGTCGGGCCTGGTAGTCGGCGAGCGGCTGAAAACCAGCTGCCATCGGATTATCGGAACGCACTATGCAATCTCCTTAGTATTCATGTGTTGCTTGACCTTGCCCAGCAGCCTGTAGAGCGTTTCTACTTCGCGTTCGCTCAGCCCCTCAAGTGCATCGACAATCCAGCCTTCGTGTTCGCGAGCCATGTCAGCAAAGGCCATTCGGCCGGCCGCTGTGAGGCGGATCAGCAGCGCGCGACGGTCACCTTCAACCGGAGCCCGCTGCACCATGCCCTCAGCTTCAAGCTGATCGGTGATGCCAGTGACGTTGCCTCCGGTCACCATCATGCGCCGTGACAATTCATTCATCTTGAGCCCTTCGGGGGAGCGCTCCAGTTGAGCCATCAAATCAAAGCGGGGCAGCGTCGTCTCAAACTGCTCGCGAAGGCGCGTCCGCACGCGCTGCTCAATCAGTTGCGTACAGGTCAGCATGCGCAGCCACAATCGCAACGTGTCGTGGTGGTCCGCATGAATACGTGCTTCGAGATCCATCAGTTCATTACCTCGCCGCCAGAAATTGATATCGCCTGTCCGTTGATCGCCTCGCTGCCTGGACAAACGAGCCACAACACCGTATTCGCCACCTGCTCCGGTGTAACAAGCCTGCCTTGGGGATTGCTGCCTGCCAGCTCAGATCGCGCTGCATCGGCGCTGCGACCTGTCTTGGCGACAATATTCGCCACTGCATCCGCCACGATGTCGGTATCGGTGTAGCCCGGACAAACGGCGTTTACTGTCACGTTTTTATTCGCCCATTCGAGCGCCAGAGCACGCGTAAGTCCGAGCACGCCATGCTTCGCGACGCAGTAGGCGGCGACATACGCATAGCCGCGCTGCGCAGCTGTACTGGCGACATTGACCACGCGCCGATGGCGACCATCAGTTTTCGATGGCACGTCGGCCGCGAAAGACTGCGTGCAGAGCCATACGCCTTTCAGGTTCACGTTCAACAATCGCTCAAACTGAGCAAGATCAGTCTTCGCGAACGGCGCACTCTCTGCGATCCCGGCGTTGTTGACCAGGATGTCTACGGGACCGAGCGCCTCGCGTGCCAACGCGAAAGCAGCGCTGACGGATTCCACATCTGCGACATCGACGTTCACCGCGATCACTTCCGCACCCGATTGCAGAAGTGTTTCACGCGCAGCCTGCAAACGCACGGTATCTCGCCCCATGATCGTGACACGCGCACCGGCAGTTGTCAGCGCTTGCGAAATTGCGAACCCGATACCGCGCGAGCCGCCGGTCACGACCGCGTGAAACCCCGCGAGCAAAGTATTCTGTACGATCACGCTATTGCTCCAGCTGCTTTGCAGCGACTTCTGCGGCGCTTAGGCCGGCAACCGAGTTGGCCATGGCTCTTTCCTTTGCCAGATTGCGATAGAGCTGATCGCGACCGCTCAAATACTGCTTCGGCCAATTGATGGCCATGCTGCCGAGCTTCGCGGCCTCATGCAGCGTCCACGCGGCGTCAGCCAGATGCGGTCGTGCGATAGCACACAAGTCGGCGCGGCCAGCTGCGATGATGCTGTTGACGTGATCGGCCTCACTGATTGCACCAACCGCGATCGTGCGAATGCCCACCTCGTTCCGAATGCGATCCGCGAACGGCGTCTGATACATGCGGCCATAGACCGGTTTCGCTTCACGCGTCGTCTGCCCGGAAGACACGTCAATGAAATCCGCACCGGCTTCCTTGAAGAGGCGCGCAACGATGATCGCATCATCCGCCGTGTTGCCACCGGGCGCCCAGTCGTGGGCCGAGATACGCACGCTCATCGGCAAATGCTTCGGCCACACGGCGCGCATCGCGCGGAAAACTTCCAGCGGATAACGGCAGCGCGCCTCGATGCTGCCACCGTATTCGTCGGTCCGTGCGTTGGTCAGCGGACAGATAAAGCTAGATAGCAGATAACCGTGAGCACAATGCAACTCCAGCCAGTCGAAACCGGCTTTCGCGGCACGCTCGGTAGCCGCCACGAATTGCGCGGTAACTTCGCGCATGTCATCGACAGTCATCGCTTTCGGCACCTGATTCTGTTGCCCGAATGCAATGGCGCTGGCGGCCAGCAGCGGCCAGTTGCCCTGCGCCAATGGTTCGTCGGTGATCTCCCAGCCGAGTTGCGTCGAACCTTTCGGCCCGCTGTGACCGATCTGCATGCCGATCTTTGCCTGCGACGAGCCATGCACGAAATCAACGATACGCTTCCATGCAAGCATCTGTTCGTCATTCCACAACCCTGGGCAACCCGCCGTGATGCGTCCCTCGGGCGATGGACAGGTCATTTCGGCGAAGACAAGACCTGCTCCCCCAAGAGCGCGTGCCCCGAGATGGACGAGATGAAAATCACCCGGCACTCCGTCCACCGCCGAATACATCGCCATTGGCGAAACTACGACTCGATTTGCTAACGTGATACTGCGTGCTGTCAGTGGCAACAGCATGGGCGGCGGAGCGGACGATCCTTGTTTGTCGTCAACCCCTCTGTCGGCCGCGCCGACATCTCCCCTACCGTGTAGGCGAGACTTGCCGTTTGCCTCCCCTACAACGTAGGGGAGGTGCCCGGAGGGCGGAGGGGTTGGGCAGGAGGAATATCGCGCCTGACTCGCCAACCACCGCTCATACCCACCCAACCACCGCGCATCCCGCACCCGCAAATTCTCATGGCTGATCCGCTGCGAGCGCGTCAGCAGCGAATACGCAAACTGCTCCACTTCCATCGCCGTGTAGCGATCCACATTCTCAAACCACTCGGTGGAATTACGCGCTGCGTTCTGAATCTTCAACACTTCAACCGAACGCACCGCCTCATAATCCGCCAGCGTCGCATGCAAGTCATGCTCGCCATGTTTCACGAACGAGCGCGTCAGTTCAATCGCATCTTCCAGCGCGAGCTTTGTGCCGGAGCCAATGGAAAAGTGCGCCGTATGCGCCGCGTCGCCCATGAGTACAACCGGCGTCGCACCATTCCACTTGACCCACGATTTGCAGATCACCCGCGGGAAGCGAATCCAGTTCGCCGAGCCGCGCAGGTGCGTCGCGTTGCTCATGAGCGCATGACCGTCGAGATATTTCGCGAATAGTTTTTCGCAGAACGCAATCGCCTCTGGCTGCTCCATCGCGTCCAGCCCGTGCGCCTTCCACACCGCCTCGGGCGTCTCGACGATGAAGGTGGACGTACAGTCGTCGTACTTGTAGGCATGCGCCTGAAACCAGCCGTGCTCGGTCTGCTCGAAGGCAAAGGTGAACGCGTCAAATGTCTTCTTCGTGCCCAGCCACACGAAGCGACATTCACGCAAATCGATGTCCGGCTGATAGGTGTCGGCGTAGCGAGTACGGATGCGGCTGTTCAGTCCGTCCGATGCGATTACCAGATCGGCAGCGAACTCGGCAGCCAGCGCCTGATCATCGGTCACGTCCTGCTCGAATGTCAGCTCAACACCAAGATCAAGGCAGCGCTGCTGCAGGATGTTCAGCAGTCGTTTGCGGCCAATGCCGCAAAAACCATGTCCGCCCGACCGCACCGTGCGCCCGCGGAAATGCACGTCAATGTCGTCCCAGTGATTGAAGGCGTCGCTGATTTGCGCGGCGGTGACCGGATCGGCCACCTGCAAATTACCCAGTGTCTGGTCGGAAAACACTACACCCCAGCCAAAGGTGTCAAACGGACGATTGCGCTCGACCACGCGAATGACATTGGCCGGATTCTGCAATTTCATCAGCAGCGCGAAGTACAGCCCCGCCGGCCCCCCACCGATGCACAGAATTCGCATGCCGATTCGCTTTCATCCGTTAATTACGCGATGAACGAATTGTTTAGGTTTAAAGTAATTACGTCAATGCTTTGCGGGAATTGGCTACAGCTTTCCTGTCAAACCCTTATTAATACGGGCATAGACGCGAATATTGGCACTAGTCGACCTTAAACGATATGAGGCGCCAGCCCCAGCGCAATGGCGCTTTCATCCAAAAGTCATAACGCATTCACGCCACTGACGTTCCCGTGCCGAGGTTACATGGCAGACAGAGCGCCTCAGCTCGTCTGCAACGGTATCGCCACCCAGGGCCTCGGGATGAATGTGGTCAACGTGCAACTCGTAGGCAGGGTCTAAACCCAGCGAGCCATATCAACGGAAATCGCTGGGTTTGCCAACCCAGCCTACGCACTCACGTACGGTCACTTGCCGAACAATCTCGCCAATCTTTCCCACAAAGTTGACGGATCACTTGCGGCATGTTGGGCGGTGCGCTTGACAGATGAGCGGTCTATGCGAGTCTCTAACCAACTTCCGTTAGCTTGACGAACTGCTTTAGTGGTCCCCACGATCATTTCGCTGCCAGCATTGTGGTGCAGAAACTCAACAAGATCAGGGCGAAACCAAAGTTCGGCGTCATGCGATTCGACGGACACGTTTAGAGCGTAGTCGTCCGGTGAGCCACCAACGACGACAATACCAGTCACGGACGGAGTAGTAAATCCATACACGTCCCCTTCCAATCCAGCCACGCCCGCCGCAATTGTTTCTGGGCTCTCTTTAATACGAACGCGATCACCAAAGCTGCTCATGTTCTAAAGTCCAACGCAGATTGTGTATGTTGATTTCGCACGCCCTACTCCCGCCACCCGCTAGTAATAGGGTACCGCCAATCCCGCCCATACGCGCGCGGGGTCACACGCGGCCCTACTGGCGCCTGTCGCCGCTTGTATTCGTTGATGCGCAGCAACCTCACGACCTTATCCACATCCGCCGCTGGCAAGCCCTTGGCCTTGATGTCCGCCGCCGACAGGTTGTGCTCCATGTAGAGCGACATGATTTCGTCGAGGATCGGGTACTCAGGTAGCGAGTCCTGATCCGTCTGGTCGTTCCTCAGCTCGGCCGAGGGCGCGCGCGTGATGACGCGTTCGGGGATCACGCGGCCGAGCGTGTTGCGGTAGTTGGCGAGCTCGTACACCAGCTCCTTGTCGCAATCCTTGAGCACGCCGAAGCCGCCGGCCATGTCGCCGTAAAGCGTGGCGTAGCCCGTGGTCATCTCGCTCTTGTTGCCGGTGGTGAGTACGAGGTTGCCGGTCTTGTTGGAGATGCCCATGAGGATGGTGCCGCGAATGCGCGATTGCAGGTTCTCCTCGCTGGCATCCTCCGGGTAGCCCTTGAACTGATCGGCGAGCGCGGCCGCAAACGCCTCATACACCGGCTCAATCGGGATTTCGTCGTAACGAATGCCCTGAATGCCCGCCATCCAGCGCGCGTCCTCGAGGCTGATGCTGGCGTTGAACTTCGACGGCAACATCACGCAGCGCACACGGTCACGACCGAGCGCATCCACCGCGATGGCCAGCACGACGGCGGAGTCGATGCCGCCCGACAAGCCCAGCACGATGCCGGGAAAGCGGTTCTTGTTGATGTAGTCCTTGACCGCCAGCACTAGTGCGGCGTAGACGTCGGCTGCGGTGGATTGTGGGGTGTTGTAGCGCACGGGTTTCGGCACAGCCCCATCGAACTCGACGACCGCAGTGGCCTCAACAAACCCCGGCAAACGTTGCGTTACTTCGCCTTTGCCGTTCATCACGAACGACTGGCCGTCGTAAACGATTTCGTCCTGCCCGCCGACCAGATTGCAGAAGATCATCGGCAAGCCCTGCTCTTCAGCACGCTCGCGACACGCCGCCTCGCGCGCAGCCAGATGCTCGGAGTCATATGGCGAACCATTGATCACCGCCAGCACCTGCGCCCCCGCCTCGCGCGCCAGCGCCGCCGCACGCGACAGCCACACGTCCTCGCAGATCAGCACGCCCACGCGCACGCCACCTGCTTCAAACACCGTCGCGCTGTTGCCGTGCTCAAAGTAGCGTTTGTCATCAAACACCGAATAGTTCGGCAAATCCATCTTGCGATAAATCGCCTCGATCTTGCCGCCGCGCAGCACGTCGGCGGCGTTGTAAAGACCCGTCTCATCGCGCCACGGCGTGCCGACGATAGCGGCCAGTTTCGGCGGGAGCTTGGCCGCGAGCGTTTCGACCTCGGCTTTGCACGCGGCAATGAACGCGGGTCGCAGCAGCAGATCCTCCGGCTGATATGAACAGATGGAAAGCTCGGGCGTGAGCAGCAGGTCTGCGTTGACGGCGGCAGCGGACTCTCCGGCAGCAAGGATTTTGGCGGCGTTGCCCTTGAGGTCGCCGACGAGGAGGTTTAGTTGGGCAA
>CAYMSY010000023.1:0-6081 GCA_964393195.1 uncultured Alcaligenaceae bacterium
TGCAATTTCTGTCTGTAACACTCCGTCTCGCAGCAACCGTCGCCACTTTTGTGATCGCCGCCGCCATCTGCAGCGACGCGAGCGCGCAGAGCATCAGCAACGGCCGCCAGCTCTACATCACCCCGCTGGTGTCGGGCCAGTTCAGCTGCAGCAACGGCCAGTGCCACGGTCCGAGTCCGGCCAATAACCAGAACAAGATTCAGAACGCCGCCAACGACCCAGACCGCATCGGATTCGCGATCGGCACCGTCGCGCAGATGGCCTTTCTCAGAAACAACGTCACCGGCTCCCAGCTCGCCGATCTGGCAGCTTACATCGGCAATCCCGCAGGCGCGAACGGTCCCATCGCCGAAGTCACGCCCGATCAGTTCAACTTCGCAGCAACCAGTGTCGGCACCACCTCGGCGTCACAACCATTCACATTGAGCAACACCGGCAACGCACCGCTGGTGGTCAGCGCCGTCGCCTCGAACAATCCGGAGTTTCCGGTGAGCAGCACCTGCAGCAGCGTGGCTGCGGGCAGCAGCTGCACCGTCACGGCGAGCTTTGCGCCGACCGCCGCCGGTGCGCGCTCCGCCGTGCTGACCATCACCCACAACGCCGGCGGCGCGACCACCATCAGCCTTAGCGGCACCGCTGTGGCCGTACCCGGCGCGCAGGCCGCGCCATCACAGCTCGCGTTCGGCGCCATCGTGGTCGGCAGCCAGTCCGGCTCGCAGCAGTTCTCGATCACCAATAACGGGTCCGCCCCGCTCGCCATTTCCGCCGTCGTCTCCGATCGCCTTGACTTTCCGCGCCTGGGCGGCACCTGCGTTGCGGGCGGATCGGTCGCCGTCGGTGCGAACTGCACGGTGGTCGTTCGCTTTGCGCCCAGCAGTGCCGGCGCCCGCACCGGCAATGTCACCGTCAGTCACAACGCCCCCGGTGGCAACACGGCGGTCACTGTCACCGGCACCGGCGTCAGCACCGCGTTCGAAAAGCGAACGATGGTCGAATACATTTACACGCCGCTGAACTATTACTTCATCACCTCGCGCGACTCCGACAAGGTGGCACTCGACGCCATCGCCGCGTTCCAGCGTACCGGACAAAGCTTTGCCGTCTACGCGGCCCCGGAAACCGGAACCAAGGGCATCACCCGCTTCTACTTCGACAAGGTCGCGCTCAATGGCGCCCGCGGCAGCCACTTCTACACGCTTGTCGACAGCGAGAAAGCAGCGCTCGCTCAGTTGAACCCGGGCAATGCCGCCCTGCCCAAATTGCCGTTTGACGAGGGCATTGATTCGTACGCCTTCCTGCCAGCGGTCGAGGGCGTCGGCGGGTCCTGCGCGGCCGGCCAGGTGCCGGTGTTCCGGCTGTTCCGCGGCAACGTCCGCTTCCCGGATGATCCGAACCACCGCTTCACCACCAGTACCGCGATCTACAACGAGTTCGTGGCGCTCGGCTGGGATGGCGAAGGCGTGAAGTTCTGCGCCCCGGCGCCGTGATCCGCGCTCGCGTCCTGACCTGCGTCGCGGCGCTGCTGTGCGCGTTGCAGGCGACGGCAAGCTGGAGCCTCGCGATCGGCGAGCCGGCGCCTGAACTGTCGGCATCGACCACGGCGGGCGGCAATACGCCGATAACGCTGGCCTCAATGCGCGGACAATGGGTTTACGTCGATTTTTGGGCGTCATGGTGCGGACCGTGCAAACAGTCGTTTCCGTGGATGAACGACATGCATGCGAAGTACGGGCCGCGCGGATTGCGCATCGTGGCGATCAATGTCGACGCCCGTACAAGCGATGCCGAACGCTTTCTAAATGCGACGCCCGCAAAATTTGCCATTGCCTACGACGGCAAGGGCGAGACGCCGAAACGATACGAAGTCAAGGCGATGCCGACCTCATACCTGATTGATCCAAACGGCCGCATCGCGCTGATTCACGCCGGTTTTCGCGACAGCGACCGTGCCGAACTCGACGCTGCATTTGCCAAAGCATTGAACAAAGGAACGTCACCATGACGAAGTACGGAAACCGAATGGCGCGATGCTTCGTGCTGTTATGCGCCGGCGCAATGCTCGGCGGTTGTGCGATGCAGCCGCCACAGCCTTGGGAAAAAGGCAATCTGGCAAAGAAGGAAATGACCATGAATGCCGATCCCCTCGACGAAACCTTCATGCAGCACGTTTACTTCAGCAAGGAAAGCGCATCCGGCGGTACCGGCGTGGGAGGCGGTGGCTGTGGCTGTAACTAAATCAGTGAACGTGCCGGGCGACCACAGCGACGCAGCCGCAGACGTTGCACCGACACGCAGCGCGACAGCGGCCTTCGGTTCCATCACGCTCGCAGCCCTTGCCTTGCCAGGGCTGGTCGCGACAAACGCGGCCGCAGAGAGTGCTCCGACCGAAGGCGTTGTGTCACTGAAGGTTCAAGCCTACAACGACTGGCAGCCGGGGCTCGACCGCGTCAGGGTCATTGCGCCGTCGCTCTATGTGTTTGCTCCCATCGCCTCGCAGTGGTCGATCGAAGCTTCAGCGGTTCACGATGACATTTCCGGCGCGTCGCCGCGCTGGCACACCAATATCTCCGGCGCCTCGCGCATGGACGACCGGCGCACCGCAGGCACCGCCAAACTGACGCGCTACTTCGACCGCTGGTCGATCGGCGTTGGCGGCAGCACGTCGAATGAAAACGACTACCGCTCAAACGCGGCATCCATCGACGCACGCGTTTCCAGCGCCGACAACAACACCACCTGGTACATCGGCGCCGGCTGGTCCAGCGACACCATCAATCCGGTCAACAACCTCGTGCGCAACGAACACAAGCGCACCCAGGAGCTGATGCTGGGCGTGACCCAGGTGTGGACCAAGAACGATCTCGTGCAGCTCAATCTCGGTCACGTGCGCGGTCGCGGCTACTTCAACGACCCGTACAAGCTCGCTGACATCCGCCCGCGTGAGCGCGACCAGACGACCGTGCTGTTGCGCTGGAATCATCACGTCGAAAGCTACAACGCGACGGTGCGCAGCAGTTACCGCTTCTACCGCGATACTTTTGGCGTCAACGCACACAGCATGCAGCTGGAAGTGGCACATCCGCTCGGTGACCGTTTCACGGTTACGCCGTCGCTGCGTTATTACACGCAGGGCGCAGCGAATTTCTACTTCGATCCTGTCTATGACCCGGTAATCGGCGAGCCTTTCCCGGTCGGCGATCCACGCTACTTCTCGCCTGATCAGCGGCTTTCCGCATTCGGCGCCGTGACGGTCGGTGCCAAGTTCGAATGGAAAATCGACCAGCGCTGGAGCGCAGACATCAAGTACGAACGCTATGAGCAACGTGCAGGCTTGCGTCTCGGTGGCGGCGGTTCGCCGGGGCTGGCGAACTTCTCCGCGCAGTTCGCGCAAATCGGCATCAGTCGCCGCTTCTAGCCCGCTCTGACGCGCAGGCCTCAGGCACAGGTGAGCACAAGGCGAGCGGCGCGACCAAAGACTGCGCCTGCGGAAAACGCTGGCGCCGACGATCACCGTTTTCGCTTCACGGCGATGGCGAGCGACTGCGAGGTTCGTGTGGCGGGCGTGCCGCGTGCGCAGGCGGACCCATGGGCACAACGTGCGATTGCCGAAGTGCTGCGCATCGAAGCGAAGTTTTCGCGCTACCTGCCCGACAGCATCGTCTCCCGGATCAATGCGTCCGCCGGCAACGCCAACGGTATCGAGGTCGACGACGAGACGGCGCAACTGCTGAATTTCGCGCATCAGCTGTTCATGCAAAGTGACGGGCTGTTCGACATCACCTCCGGCGTGCTGCGACGGGCCTGGGACTTCAAGGCGGCGCGACTGCCGATGCAGCAGGCGCTCGACGCCCTGTTGCCGAAAGTGGGCTGGCACATGACGCGCTGGGACGGCCAGCGCCTCGTCCTGCCGCTGCCCGGCATGGAGGTGGACTTCGGCGGCTTCGGCAAGGAGTACGCGGCCGATCGCGCGGCCGCCGCGCTGGCGAATGCCGGCGCACGCCACGGCCTGGTCAATCTCGGCGGCGACATCAGCGTGATCGGGCCGCAACCCGATGGCAAGCCGTGGTCGATTGGCATTCGCCATCCGCGCCAGCCGGAACAAACCATCGCCAGCATTGCGCTCGCGCGCGGCGGGCTGGCGACCAGCGGCGACTACGAGCGATTCTTCGTGCACGACGGCAAGCGTTATTGCCACATTCTCGATCCGCGCACGGGCTGGCCGGTCGCGCACTGGCAGTCGATGAGCATCGTCGCACCGGTCTGCGTCGCCGCCGGCGCCGTAAGCACGATTGCGATGCTCAAGCAGGACGAGGCCGGCGATTTTCTGGCGGCGCAGCAGGTGGCGTTTCTTGCGATAGACGCCGATGGCGTCATGACGCAGCGCGGCCTGCCGGGCATGCCGACCGCCAACGCGGAAAACGCGGCTCGGTAAAGCTGAAAAACAGGCAAAAAACGCCTTGCCGGGCCGATTTTTGATCGACTTTTGGCAAAACAAAGCCCTGAGCCCTTATTGAATGCGGCTTCCATAGAAAAGCTGTTAAACCGTTTCCCTGTCGCGAAAACCCAACGGATCGGCGGCAATTTCCGTCATGCGGCGCAATGACACTTGTCTCGCAGGCAAACGTCGCTACATTTAGCTTTAGGCACAAGCCGAATGCAATTGGTTATCCGTTTTCCTCACGACGTTTCGACGTCGCAGCCCCGATCAACGCTCCGCCCCGGCGCGAGCGTTCTGGTCCCGCCGTTTTCCCTTCCCGCCCTCCTCCCAACCCTGCCAGGAAATTCATGACGCAATCCAAATCGCGTGTCGTGTCCATCAATTCGCGTGCCACCAAGGCCCGTGCGCCCACCAAACTCTTCGTGCTCGATACCAATGTCCTGATGCACGATCCGACATCGCTGTACCGATTTGAAGAACATGACATCTTTCTGCCGATCTGCACGCTGGAAGAGCTCGACAACAACAAGAAGGGCACGTTTGAGGTCAACCGCAACGCGCGTCAGGCCTCACGCTTCCTCGATGGCCTCGTCGGCTCGTTCGAAAACGGCATCAAGGACGGCATTCCGCTGAACAAGGCGTCGCAGGGCGCGGCGACCGGTCGACTGTTCCTGCAAACCGAGCCGATCACCGTACAGTTGCCGTCCTCCTTCGCGGCCGGCAAGGCCGACAACGAAATCATCGCCGTCTGCCTGCATCTCAAGAAGAAGGAGCCGAAACGCCATGTCACGCTGGTGTCGAAGGACATCAACATGCGCATCAAGGCGCGCGCGCTCGACGTCGATGCCGAGGACTACTACAACGACAAGGTCCTCGAAGATTCCGACCTGCTCTATACCGGCATGCAGGAGCTGCCCGCCGACTTCTGGGAGAAGCACGGCAAGGGCGTGGAGAGCTGGCAGCAGGGCGGCGCGACCTTCTACAAGATCACCGGCCCGATTGTGCCGAAGCTGCTGGTCAATGAATTCGTCTTCACCGAGATCGACACGCCGTTCTACGCCCGCGTCATTTCGATCGAGGGCAAGAGCGCAACGCTGCAAACGCTGCGCGACTTCGGGCATCATAAAAATGCGGTGTGGGGCATCACGGCCCGCAACCGCGAGCAGAATTTCGCACTCAATCTGCTGATGAATCCGGATGTGGACTTTGTCTCGCTGCTCGGTCAGGCAGGCACCGGCAAGACGCTGCTCACGCTTGCGGCCGGTTTGCAACTCACCCTCGACCAGAAGATCTACAACGAAATCATCATGACCCGCGTCACGGTGCCGGTTGGAGAAGACATTGGTTTCTTGCCGGGCACCGAGGAAGAAAAGATGACGCCGTGGATGGGTGCACTGGAGGACAACCTCGACGTGCTCATGGGCGCCGACAACGACGCTGGTGACTGGGGTCGCGCCGCAAGCAACGAACTGATCCGTTCTCGTGTAAAGGTGAAAAGCCTCAACTTCATGCGCGGCCGCACCTTCCTGAACAAGCTGCTGATCATCGACGAGGCACAAAACCTCACGCCGAAACAGATGAAGACGCTGGTCACGCGTGCCGGCCCCGGCACCAAGGTCGTTTGCCTGGGCAACATCGCGCAG
>CAYMSY010000023.1:6091-9646 GCA_964393195.1 uncultured Alcaligenaceae bacterium
ACCGTTTCAAGGGTTGGGCGCATTCGGGCCACGTCACGCTGCAACGCGGCGAACGCTCGCGTCTGGCGGACTACGCGGCTGAGATTCTCTAGCGGTGCCACACCGTCCCGCACGTCTAACGCGCGGGACGGACGCCTTGACGGTTAGGCCCGCGCGGACGCTTTCTTTTCGACCGCGAACTGCGTGCTCGTCGATGTGTAGACGATCGGTTGCGACAACGCCGCCTGCAACGTGGGCGGCAGGATGATCACCGGCCCCGGTCCAAAGATCGGCGGCATCAAGGGCTGCACGACCTGCGGGAAGGTAAAAGCGCCCCACGGATCGTACTTGCATTTGACGACGTACACGCCCGCCTGATTACTACCCCAGTACATCGAGTTGTAGTTCACATCGTTCATGCGCGGGTAGTTCTGGTACACCTCACCGTTGTAGATCGGCTCCATGAAAGTCACCCAGCCGTCGAGGAAAGACTCAACCGCGTTGCGCTGATCGCTCGTGTACCAGAACACATCGAGCACCGCGTTGTAAAGCGCAGTGCGATGCACGAAAGCGTTGTAGTCCGGCGCCTGAGCATTGATCGCGCCGCCGTAGAACTCCATGTAGAAGTAGGAATACTGATTCGGCGAAGTGACGAAATAGTTGAGGAAGGTATTCCATTCGTCACTGGTCATGTAACGCGACACATAGCGTGACGCCTTGTCCTCGTTGGGCATCGGCGGTATCGCGATGTCGGGCAAACCATAGGGATAGTTGAGCAGTTTCTCGTTCATTACCTCGAACGTGTCGGTATCGGTCCATTGCAGGTAAGCACCCGCGAGATTGACAAGCGGCTGGATGGCTGCATTGCCCGACGTTGAATCGCCCGTCCAGCAACCGCGCACGAGCAGATAGGGCGACATTGGATTACTCGGCAGATTCGGCTCCAGGCTCGGCTGCCAGCAGATCGTGACCTGAATGTTTTGCAGCGAATTGGTCGCGGCCCCCATGTAGTTCTGCTGCAGGAAGAGCATCGCATTGGTCGCGTTCTGGAAGTCGGTAGGCGTTGACAACGGCCAGCCGATCGCCCAGCCGAAAACGTTGCCGAGCGTGACCAGTTGATAGGTTGCCTCCAGCAATACCCCCATCGTGCCGCCGGTGCCACCGCGCATCGCCCAGAACAGGTCGTAGTTGGTCGTTGGCGAGGCGATTACGATGGAACCGTCGAACAGCATCACCTTCATGGAGAGCACGTTGTCGCAGTTCATGCCGTAAGTAACGGAGGTAAAGCCATAACCACCGCCCTGTACATAGCCGCCAATGCATACGTCGTCGCATTCACCACCGGGCACATGCAGGCCATAGGTTTGCAGCGTCGAACGGAAGACACCAAAGGTCACGCCACTCTGCACTGTCGCGGTCATGCCCGCCGAATCGACATTGATGCTGTCGAGCTCGCTCATGTCGATCAATACGCCGTAACTGGCGGAGAAGCCGGCCGTGCAGTGGCCGCCGGAGCGGACCGTGAACGGTGCGCCGCCCTGCAACCGCGCCAGGTTGGCGAGGCTGAGCGCGATGGCGACATCACTCTCGGTTGCGCAGTAGATGATCATCGCGGGATACGGGTCGAACACCGGATTGAACAGCACGCGATCGGCGTTGTACTGCGGATCGCCCGGCAACACGATGGTGCCCTGCAAACCGCTCTGCGCCTGCTTCACCGCGTCACGGGTGACGCCATAACGCGAAAACGCGCCCTCGTCGCGCTTCTCCCATTGCGCAAACAGTGCGCGGTCACGCAGGCGTTTGCTGTTGAAATTGTGTGGCATTCGTGTCGCTCCCTCGGTTGTTGATCAATGCTGGGTCCGAACATACATCGTAGACGGAACGCGGTTCGCCGTCGAGCCCGAAACGCAAGGCTCCCATTCCACAGTATCATCAGAACAGACTATGGACACCACGCGGTTTCGCCCACCCGTCCCGGACTATCCGTCGGCCGTGCCCATGGACGAATTGACACGCATCCTCTCGCAGGAGGTCGGGGCGTCGATCTGCGTGGTCGGCCGTGACTTGCGCTTCAAGTACGTGAATGAACCGTTCGCCCGGGCGCTCGGGTTCAGCACCGGCGAGATGGTCGAGATGACCGTGCTCGACGCCTACGGTGAGGCGCATTTCGAAGCAGTTGCCCGCAACCTGCACCAGGTTCTTGCTGGCGAGGAGCTCAACTACGAACGCTTCGGCCGCCTGGTGCTGCGGGATGGACTCTGGCGCACCGTGGCGCTGCGGCCGTGGCGTGACGCAGACAACAAGATCATCGGCGTCATCGGCGTTTCGATGGCGGTGCAGGAGCTCAAGAATTCCGCCGAGAAACTGCGCGTTGCCAACGAGCGATTGTCCTCGCACATGGACAACAGTCCGTTGCTGGTCATGGACCTCGATGCGCAGCTCAATGTGACGCATTGCTCGTTTCGCAGCCGACAGATGTTCGGTCAGGAGCCGGATGATCTGGTGGGCCGCAATGTGCTCGAGGCACTCGGCGACTTGCACGCCGGGCCCCTGCGTACCAGCTTCGAACGACTGCAGCAGGGGCGGGAGTCGCGCAACCGCGTCGAATCGGTACATGCGCTTGCCGACGGAACCCTCGTGCACTGCGAGTGGTTCAACTCGGCGCTGACCGACGCACACGGTCAGGTCACCTCCATCATGTCGCTGGTGGAAGATGTGACCGTCCGTGTTGCCGCCGAACTGCAGCTTCGCCGCATGGCCCTGCATGACCAGCTCACGGGTCTGCACAACCGGGCCTCGCTGGAGGAGCGCGTGGTCACGGCGCTTGCCGGTGCACGACGCTCCGGCGCGGTGGTGACGCTGCTTTTTGTGGATCTTGACGGGTTCAAGTCCATCAACGACCGGCATGGGCATGCCGCTGGTGACCGTGTTCTCTGTGCGGTGGCGGAGCGCCTTCTCGGCTGCGTCCGGGCCGCCGATACCGTGGCGCGACTGGGCGGCGACGAGTTCGTCGTCCTGCTCGCGCCCGATGAGTATCCGGACGGTTCCGACACGATGGCAGAGGCAATGGCAGAACGCATCTTTGCCGCGCTGGGTGCCCGCATTGACCTCGGGGGCGAAGAGACCGTGATCGGGGCGTCCATCGGCATTGCGCAGCACCCGCCGGTGCCGGGCACGGCGGCCGAACTGCTGCGGCGCGCGGATGGCGCAATGTACGAAGCCAAGCGCGCCGGCAAGGGTCGCGCGCAGTACGCGGTCTGGAACGCCACAACGGAAGGACCGGCTTAATCACGTCTTTGTGGAACTCTTCGCAGAAATTCTTTGATACGGCACGCCATGCGCCCCGTGCTATCCGCAATACACTGCACAGGTTGTAACAAGGAGGTTTACCGTGAACAAGCTTTTCTGCCGCGCGACCGCTGCGGTACTTATCGCTGCGCCCGTTATCGCATTCGCGCAAGGTGCATTCCCCGACAAGTCCATCAACTACGTCATCCCGTTCGTTCCCGGTGGCGAGAGCGACATCGCGGCGCGCCTGCAGGGCAAGGTCGCAGCCAAGCTCACGGGCAAGGA
>CAYMSY010000023.1:9746-14066 GCA_964393195.1 uncultured Alcaligenaceae bacterium
AGCATCGCCGGCAGCGGCACCAATTCGGCCAACCACATGGCTTTCCAGCGGCTCGAGGTACAGGGCAAACTGAAGATGACCTATGTGCCGTTCAAGGGCACGGGCGACCTGACCACCGCGCTGCTCGGCAAGCATGTCGATGCCGCCATGACCTATCCGACGTTCGCCGTCGCGAACAAGGAAAAAACGCGCGTACTGGCGGTGGCAACGCCGAATCGCCTGCCGCAGTTCCCGAATACGCCGACGTTCAAGGAACTGGGCTTTGACTGGGTTGACGGCGCGTATCGCGGTATCGCCGTGCCGAAATCAACGCCGGAGGCCGTGCGCAAGCAGATTTCCGATCTCTTCCTCAAGATCAACAGCGATCCCGAACACCGCAAACAGATGATCGACAACGGTTACGAGCAGATCGACATCACCTACGATCAGATGCCGGAATTCATGAAAAAGCGTACGGCCGAAACCATGCCGCTGGCAAAGCAGATGGGGCTCGTCAAATAAATCAGGCGCCACCGGAAACGGCTATAGCTCTGAGCTGAAACGTCCGTTCAGAAAGGGCTATCGCCTGATTTATGCCTAAAGTCGACTTTTCGACGAATATGTGCTTTAGCCCTTCTGGAATGGGGTTTTCCATAAAAAGTTGTATCGTTTTTTTACCTCACCGCAGCGATGAAACACAACGCTGCGCGGTGACAAAAGCGATGAAAACCGTCAGGCGATCTGGACGACGCCGGGCTCGACCGTCGGCCGCACGGGGGCCGCCGCCGCTTCGGTCGCCCGCACGCGGGCAATCTGCGCACGCAGCCAATCCACCAGCGGCTGCCACGCCTCAATCTGCTGCTCGGTACGGTTTTTCGGCAAATCGTAGATCGACACACCGTCGCGCGCGCATTGCGGATAAACCACGCTGTCGGGCACGAACATCACGACCGGCAAACCACTGCGCTTGAAGAAACTGTTGAGCTCCTGCGCCATGCGCGTACGACTGTCGGTGCGGCTGCCGATCAGGCCGATGGCTACCTTGCCGGACTGCACGTTGGCATCCTGATGCAGCTTGATCAGGAATTTGGCCGTCGCCTCGATATCGAACACCGAGGGGTTGACCGGCACCAGAACCACGTTCGCGCGCGACAGCAGATAGGTGCGATCGGCGCGGCGCAAACGCGCATGCGTGTCCACGACCATCCATTGCGGTGAAAACGCCCGCAGCACTTCCATGTCAGTGTCTTCATTCCACGCCATGATCTTCGGCAACATGGCCGGCCGCCGCGCCAGCCAGTTGGTCGCCGACTGCTGCTTGTCGAGATCCATGATCACCACCCGCTGCTTGGTTTGCGCAAGCATGCCGGCGATATTGGTCGTCAGTGTCGACTTGCCGGCACCGCCCTTGGGATTGGCAACAAGAATCGTGAACATAGCGATGGAGTGTAGCGCTGCGGCGAACCGCTGCTGATTAGTGAGCAGCTTTCGCAGATTTGGCTGTCAGCAGCCCCTGCAGCCAGTGCAGGATCGGCGGCCAGTCGGCCCAGGCCTCCTCCGCACGCGATCGCGGCTGGTCGAAGATTGACAGACCGTCACGCGCGGCATGAACGTAGAGCTGCGAGTCGCGAACATGGGTGAGCACGTCAAGCGACAGTGGCGCCAGAAAGGCGTCGAGATCGGCGGCTGCCACCGTGCGGCTGTCCACCTTAGAGCCGACGATGGCCAGCGCGCGGCGACCTTCCTTCACCGGTTTGAGGGCGCTCAATTCGGCGAGGAAGTCTGCCGTCGCTTCAAAGTCAAAGGTCGAGGTCGACACCGGCACCAGCACGGCGTCGGCGGATTTCACAAGGTTCGCCAGCTCAGCGCCATGCACGCCCGCAGGCGCGTCGACGATCAGCCATTGCGGCCCATAGTCGCGTATGATCTGCTTGTCAGTGTCCGGCAGCGCACCGCGAACCTCCGGGAAGCCGCGCGGACGGCGCGCCAGCCAGCGCGCCGACGAGCGCTGACGGTCCATGTCAAGAATCACAACACGCTGATGCTTGCCCGCGAGATACCCCGCCAGATTGGTGGCAATGGTCGTCTTGCCAGCGCCCCCCTTCGGATTGGCCACAAGAATCGTGAACATCGCGTCGCGTCCCCCATCCAGACCGTGATGGACACAGTATAGGACAGGATTCCCGCGACAGGGCCATGCAGCGGCCTTTTCAGCCGGTTACGGCCGGTTCAGCGATTTGCGCAGAAAAGCTTCCATGCGGGTGTAGAACTCGACCCGGTTTTCAAGCTTGGCGTAGCCATGCCCCTCGTCGGTCTTGACCATCCACTCGACCGGTTTGCCCAAACGCTCCAGCGCGTCCCGCATGCGCTCACCATGAATCAGCGGCACCCGGCGATCTTCGCCGCCGTAGGCCATGAAAACGGGGCCCTTGATCTTGTCGGCATTCTGCGCGGGCGAGGTGGCACGCAGTTGCGCCTTGTCACGCTCGGGGTCGCCCACCATGACCGGAAACAGGTACTTTGAGAAATCGCTGTCGCTGCTGTCCGACCAGGTGACCGAATGGAACAGCTGCAAATCGGTGATGCCGACGTAATTCACGCCGCACTGGAACAGCTCGGGCGTCTTGACCAGTGCCTGCATTGCGGCATAGCCACCATAACTGGCACCGTAGATGCAGATGCGTTTGGGATCGGCAATGCCCTGTTTTACCGCCCACAGCGCACTATCGCTGACATCATCCTGCATAGCCAGGCCCCACTGCTTGAAGCTCGCCAGCAGATGTTTCGCGCCAAGTCCGGTGGTACCTCGGAAGTTCGGCTGGATCACGGCATAACCGCGCGAGGCCAGGAATTGCGCCTCGGGGTCCCAACCCCAGCTGTGCAGCGGAATCCAGGGTCCGCCGTGCACGATCACCACCAGTGGCAGGTTTTTCGCAGGCACGCCGCGCGGCAAGGTCAGCAGCGCGGAGAGCGGCAATTCATCACGTGCGGCAAACTTCACCACGCGCGACTCGGCCATTTGCGCCGGTTTGATCCAGGGCCGCGCGTCGATCAGATATTCCAGCTTGCGCGAACGGAAATCGAACAGGTAGACCGTGCCCGGATTGCGATCACTGAACGAGAACACCAGCATGCGCTTGCCCTGCTCCGGCGGCAGGAAAAAATTCACCGCGTTCGGCAGCGCCTGATCAATCTGCCGCTGCACCGAGGCCCAGGTCTCGTCCAGCCAGATCACGGAATGCCGCTCGCCGACGTAGCCCGCACCCACGAGCTTTTTGGCCACCGGATCGTAAATCGGCTGCGTCACGTCATAGTCGTCACGAGATGCCAGTACTTGCTGCGGCTGCCCGCGTTCATCAAGGCGCAGCATGGCACTGGTCAGGCGGCTGCCGGCGAGTGTCGCGGGCGAGCGGTCGCGTAACCCGAAACCGATGACGCCGCCGTCATAGCCAATCGAATGTGCCCAGGTGGCCGGTTCGCGGAAGTCCCCTTCCCACCATTTGCTCCACGCGGCCTTGCCATCCTTGCGGTAGAAGACGCGTGACGTGGTTCCCTTGCTGGAAAACGCAGCACGCGGCTGCCCGTCGCGATCCAGCGCCCAGAGCTGCACGTCACCGGGATTGTCGTAACTCAGCAGCGTCTTCCTCGCGGTGCGCGTGTTGAGCCGGTACACATCACTGCTGTCGAAGTCCCGCTCGTTCGCGGCAACGATGATGTCATCGCTGCCGTCGGAAAGTGTTGCCATCACTCGAGTAAAACGCGGACGAACAATGAGTGCACCACCGTCGCCAAAGGGCAGCGCCAGGCGGCGCGGATTACTGCCATCACGATCCACTGCGAACAACCCGCCGGTGCGCCACGGGCTGGCCGTCCCCACCGGATCGTAGACATTGCCGCTGACGAATGTGAGACGTTGCGAATTGACCCAGTGAAATTCAACGATGTCGGCATCGGGCAGCGCCGCCGCCATCTGTGAGGTTCGCCGCTCAATGTCGATGACGGCGAGGCCAAGGCGGGCACCGGCACGGGCAAGAAAGGCGAGATGATTTCCATCCGGCGACAGCGTCGGGCGGAACACGTCCGGGAGACGGAAAAAGTCCTGAACCGGGATGGCGGAGGATGGCCCTGAAGTCGCTGCGGCCCCCGCAGAAAGCGGTTGTGCGACGGCCGCGCATGCGCAAACGCACGCGAGCACCATGCCCCACCACCAGCGAACCGCTACTTTCATGACACAAGTGTCGGTGAGTGTTGCAGACGCCCTAAGCAGATTGCGACGAGTGACGAGGCCCGGGGACGAATGACGAGCATGCGGCGCTTCGGCCCCTACATCTGCTTGAACAG
>CAYMSY010000023.1:14166-17449 GCA_964393195.1 uncultured Alcaligenaceae bacterium
CCCACCAGCGCCTTGATCCATTTCAGCCGCTCGGCGCTGCGTGGTGATTTGCTGTTGAGATAGTGAACCACGGGCGTGACATCGTCCGCCGGGATGTCAACGTCATTGCGCAACCGCTCCAGCGTGATGGCGAGCCGATCCTCTTCAATCGGTTTCAGCAGATAGTCGACCGCGCCGCGCTCGAAAGCCTCAATGGCGAACTGGTCGTAGGCCGTGCAAAAAACAATCTTGGCGCGCTCGCCAATTTCTGCCGCCACATCAAGCCCCGACTTGAGCGGCATGCGAATATCGAGAAAACAGACGTCCGGCTCCGTCGCCTCGAATTTCTCCAGTGCATCCTGACCGTTTACCGCTTCGGCGACCACTTCAAAGTCATTCGCATGCAGCGCCAGCAATTCACGCATGCGATCACGCATCAACGGTTCATCGTCGGCAAAAAGGCAGCGGATTTTTTCCATGTTCGATCCCCGCGATTGTGTGTTTTCAGGCTCCGGCCGGATGAACCAGCGGTAACCTGAGCGTTGCCACGCAACCGTGCGGCACATTTTGTGTCAACTTCACGGTCGCAGTATCTCCGTAAATCGCCTGCAGACGCTGCGCGATATTGGATAGCCCCAGACCGCCGCCAACTTCACGTCCATCACTGCCGTTCAGCCCGACACCACTGTCGGCCACGGTTATGACCACATGATCACCGTGCAGTGTGGCATTCACCTCGATGCGGCCTCCATGTTCGGCGGGTTCGATGCCATGTTTGATGGCGTTCTCGGCGAGGGTCATGACCAGTGCCGGCGGCAAGGCAAATTCTTCCAGTTGCGGGTCGGTCGAAATGCTGAATGTCAAGCGTTCGCCCATTCGTGTCTGCATGATCGCGAGGTACGCGCCGATCTGGTCGAACTCCCGCTTGAGCGCACCTCGATCTTCGCGCATTGACGGTATCGAAGTTCGCAGAAAGCGAACCAGATGGCCAATCAGATGTGCCGCATCCGGCGAGCCTTTCTGTGCGAGCTGCTGGGCAGACGCCAGGGTATTGAACAGGAAGTGAGGCTCAATCTGCGCCTGCAGCATTCGCAGGCGCGTTTCCGTCAATTGGCGCGAGACATCGCTTTCACGTTTTTCCGATGACAGCTGCCGGTTCGCGAGCGCCACGCGCTGCGCCCGCAGGTACACAATCGCACCGACGACGGCGGTATAAAGGAGGCCAGCAGAGAGCCCGGCGATCAACGTGGCCTGAAAACGCAAATAGAAAGTCTGTCGCAAGTCGTTGCCGTAGTAGCGGTCCAGTGCAGCACCAATCAGCACGGCAATGAACATTGCCGCAATCGGCGCCAGCACGCCAATGTGAATCAGCTTTCTGGCGAGACTTGCATTGGGTGAAAACACCGGGATGATCGCCAGACCGAGCAGGAAGAAGAGAATGTTGAACGCAGGCCACGCTTCAAAGAACGCGATGTCGGGCACGATCCAGGCGGCAAGCACGGCAAGCAGCAATGCCAGCGGGACCGAGGCAAACAGCCAGCGCCAGCCGCGTGACAGCTCGGTTGGGGACTCCTCCGTCGCCGGCGAAGCGGGCAAAGAAAACTTCACGGGCTCGTCGCG
This sequence comes from uncultured Alcaligenaceae bacterium, assembly GCA_964393195.1. Lineage (GTDB taxonomy): Bacteria > Pseudomonadota > Gammaproteobacteria > Burkholderiales > Casimicrobiaceae > Casimicrobium. The sequence continues at coordinate 15,766 of CAYMSY010000023.1, forward strand.
CTCAGGCGATCAGAAGACCTGCTTGCCAAGCCACCAGGCGAGTGCGGCCATGAATGCTGATGCGGGAATCGTGAATACCCACGCCCAGACAATACTGCCGGCGATGCCCCAGCGGACAGCCGAAAACTTGCGCGCAGCCCCGACGCCGACGATGGCGCCGGTGATCGTGTGCGTGGTCGACACCGGAATGCCGAAACTGGAGGCGATGAAGAGCGTGATGGCGCCGCCGGTTTCTGCGCAGAAGCCGCCGACCGGCTTGAGCTTGGTGATTTTTTGCCCCATCGTTTTGACGATGCGCCAGCCACCAAACAAGGTGCCGAGCGAGATCGCAACGTAGCAGCTGATGATGACCCAGTACGGCAGTTCGCCTTTGGTCGTCAGCCCGGCGATGATCAGCAACAGCCAGATGATGCCCATGGTCTTCTGCGCATCATTGCTGCCGTGGCCGAGGCTGTACAGCGCGCAGGAAATGAGCTGGCCGCGGCGGAACCATTTGTCGACGCGGCCCGGCGTCGCCCGGTGAAATATCCACGAGACGGCGAGCATCAGGATGGCGCCAAGCACGAAGCCCAGGACCGGTGACACGACAATGAAAATCACCGTCTTGCCGATGCCCGAGGCCTGCAAGGCGCCAGTTCCTGCCTTGGCAACGGTGGCGCCAATCATGCCGCCAATCAAAGCGTGTGACGATGATGACGGAATGCCGTAATACCAGGTGACGAAGTTCCACGCGATCGCGCCCATCAACGCACCGAAGATCACGTGGTAGTCGATCACTGCCGGATCGACCATGCCCTTGCCAATGGTGGCGGCAACATGCAGGCCGAAGATGAATAGCGCGAGAAAGTTGAAGCAGGCGGCCCAGAGCACGGCATGACCGGGTTTGAGCACTCCGGTCGAGACGATGGTGGCGATGGCGTTGGCTGCATCATGAAAGCCATTCATGAAGTCGAATGCCAGCGCGAGTGCGACGAGCAATATGATCACCCAGAGGGCAATTGCGGTTGGTTCCGTGGGCATATGAGTCCGCCGCGATCAGGCGTTTTCGATGACGATGCCCTGCATCACATTGGCCACATCCTCACAGCGGTCGGTCACTGTCTCCAGCACTTCATAGATCGCCTTGAGCTTGATGAGCTGCACGGCGTCGCGCTCGGTGCGGAACAATTTGGAGATGGCGCTGCGCATCACGCGGTCGGCATCCGATTCCAGCCGGTCAATTTCTTCGCAGATTTTCAGGATCGTCGTGGCGTTGTCCATGTTCGACAGCAGCGCCACCGCCGATTTCACGCGGTCGCAGCACTGCATGCAGATCTCGGCGAGCTGCTTGGCCTCCGGCGTAATCGTCTTGATGTCGTACAGCGATACCGATTCGGCGCAATCCTGCATCAGGTCCAGCACATCGTCCATGTTGGAGATGAGCTGATGGATTTCTTCGCGGTCAAGCGGCGTGATGAAGGTCTTGTGCAGGAGCTGGATGCACTCGCGGGTGTAGGTATCGCCGCGTTTTTCGATGGCATCAATCGCGTTGGCATGATCGCGCAGGTCGGTCGCACCTTCGCCGAGCGCGTTCATCAATGCCACCAGCTCCTTGCCTGCCTCGACAATTTCGTGTGCGTGCAGGTTGAACAGCTCGAAAAAGCGTCCTTCCTGCGGCATGAAGCGTCCGAACATTCGTAACCCC
>CAYMSY010000024.1:0-17348 GCA_964393195.1 uncultured Alcaligenaceae bacterium
AACTCGCAATGAGACCCGCCGTGAGCAAAGCGGCTCCGCAATTCGCCGTGTGGCGTGTACGTGTTGTGGCGTATGGTTTATTGCTTGGTTTCGTCGTGCTTGCGGGACGTGGAATTTATCTCCAGATTGTTCAGCACGAGGACTTGACCAAGCGAGGCGATGCGCGCACAACGCGCGATCTTGTGTTGCCAGCACATCGCGGACGGTTGCTTGATCGCGAAGGTGCAGTGCTCGCCTCCAGCGTTCCGGCGCGTGGCGTGTTTGCATTCCCTGATCAAGTGGATTTGACTGCGGCGCAGCGCGACGGACTGGCCAAGGCACTCAATTTGCGCGCGAAGGACATTGATCGCAAGCTTGATACCGATCGTGATCTGGTGTTTCTTGCGCGAGGTGTCTCGCCGGAACAGGGGCAAGCGGTTTCGGCCCTCAAAATTCCTGGTGTCGCCGTGCAGACCGAGTTCAAACGTGAATATCCGTCGCAGGAAGTGATGGGGCAAGTCCTCGGCATCACCAACGTTGATGATTTCGGTCAGGAGGGGATCGAACTCGCCCAGAATGAGTGGTTGTCGGGCAAACCCGGTGCCCGCAGGGTCACCATCGATCGGCGCGGCGGTGTGGTCGAGGAGTTGGGCAGCGTGCGTACACCGCAGCAAGGGCGTGATCTGCAACTGGCACTCGACAGCCGGGTACAGCACCTTGCCTTTCGTGAGCTCAAGCGAGGCGTTGACAGTTATCGCGCCAAAGGCGGTGCGGCCGTAGTGCTTGACGCGAGATCGGGAGAAATCGTTGCTCTGGTGAATTACCCGACCTCGAAACCTGGGGACCGTTCTGCGGCAGCGACTGGTGGGCTGCGCAATCGCGCAGTGGCAGACCTGTTTGAGCCGGGCTCGACCATGAAACCTTTCACGATCGCAACCGCGATTGACAACAATTTGTTGCGACCGGACGCGTTTATTCCGATGCCGGGAAGTACCTACACACTTAACGGGGCGACGATTCGCGATACCCACAGCATCGGTAGTAATGGCGTTGCGTCGGTCACGGAAATCGTGCAGAAATCCAGCAATGTGGGTACCGCCCGAATTGCTGAACGCCTGCCTAACGAGGTGATGTGGCGTCACTTGCAGCGTGCGGGTTTCGGTCGGGCGCCACAGACTGGTGTGCCCGGTGAAGCGCACGGGCGCCTGCGTGCGCCGCAGTCCTGGCGACCAATTGAAAAGGCCACCATGAGCTACGGCTATGGTCTGTCGGTGAATCTTGTGCAACTGGCACGTGCGTACACGGTGTTTGCAAATCAGGGCTCCCTGGTAGACGTCACGCTCTTCAAGAACGGCGGCGCGGCACGGCAGACCCCGGTGTATTCCGCCAGCACCATTCAATCCGTATTGCCGATGCTCGAAAAAGCCACGTCGAAAGAAGGCACCGCTCCGCTCGCGCAGATTGCCGGATACCGGGTCGCCGGCAAGACCGGTACGGCAAAAAAACTGGTTGGCGCGGCCTATTCAGACGGACGCTATGTTGCGTCCTATGTTGGCTTGGCACCCGTCAGCAATCCGCGCTATGTTGTGGCGGTAATGGTTGATGAACCGGCCGGCAGCATGTTCTATGGCGGGCAGGTTGCCGCACCGGTCTTTGCGAGCATCATGAGTCAAACGCTGCGCCTGCTGGAAGTGCCGTATGACGCGCCGCTGCCATCCCAGCCGTCTCCGGCTGATCTCACCGTCGCGATCATGCGGGAAGGTAATTAGTGAGCGCCATTGCGCAGGATATCGTTTCCCGGATTGACGCGTACGGCGTCAAGCGGCAGCGACTGACAGTCGATTCCCGTAGTGCCGCGCCCGGAGATGTATTCATCGCGTTGCCAGGTGCCAAAGTCGACGGGCGCAAGTTCGCTGCCGCTGCGCAAGTGCGCGGCGCTGCGGCCATCCTGTGTGAAACTGGCCCGCAGTTGGCCAGCGAAATCATGATCCCGGTCATACACGTGGACGACCTGTCGCTCAATCTCGGCGAAATCGCCGATGTGTTTTACGACCAGCCATCGACGAAAATTCACGTGCTTGGCGTAACCGGAACTAACGGCAAAACGTCAATTGCCAGCTGGCTCGCACAGGCGCTCTCGTTGCTAGGCAAACCTTGTGGCTCCGTCGGAACGCTCGGCGTGTGTTTTGGCGATCGTCACTGGGCGACTCAAAACACTACGCCTGATGCGGCGTCCGTTCATACGACGCTGCGTGATTTACACGCCGATGGCGCCGAAGCCGTTGCGATGGAGGTCAGCTCTCACGCCCTGGAATTAGGGCGGGTAAAGGGCGTACGGTTCAAGGCTGTGATCTTTACCAATCTCACGCAGGATCACCTGGACTTTCACGGATCGATGGCCGCTTACGGCAGCGCCAAGGCACGTTTGTTTACCGACTATCCCGTTCTGCACCGCATCATCAACGCAGATGACGCTTTCGGCGCCGACCTGATTAAGCGGGCATTGCCCAACACCGTTAGCTTCGGTCTGGAATCGGGAGCAGTGCGCGGCGCGATTCTGGCAATGAGCTTGGCGGGAATGCAGATCTCTGTCAGCTATCAGGGCAACAGCTCGACGTTCTCGACCAAGTTGATTGGTCGCTTTAACGCATCCAATCTGCTGGCAGTGGCTGCGACGCTGTTGGCGACGGGCACGCCTCTATTGCGGGTTACGGAGACGTTGGCACAACTGTCTGCTGCGCCTGGACGCATGCAACGTGTCAATGAAGGCTCGGACGAGCACGATCCCAATGTCTTTGTGGACTACGCACATACTCCTGATGCACTAGCCAAGGCGCTTGAGACTGTCAGGCAGACAAAGCCGGCATCGCTGGCCGTAGTGTTTGGCTGCGGTGGCGACCGGGATCGGAGCAAACGTCCGCAGATGGGCGCTATTGCCGCAGATCACGCCGACCACGTGTATGTCACTAGTGACAACCCGCGTAGTGAGTCACCAGACACAATCATCGCTGAAATCGCGGCGGGTGTTGCCACACAGCGGCGAACTGCCTTGAAGCAAGTGGTGTCACGTCGCGAGGCCATCCGGATGGCGATTTCCGCCGCCGGTGACAGCGATGCGGTTTTGATTGCCGGCAAGGGACATGAGTCATATCAGGAAATCAATGGCGTCCGGCACGCATTTTCGGATGTGGACGAGGCGCGCGTTGCCTTGACGATGCGTCGCGAGCAAGTGCAGCGTTCCGCTGCGGAAAACAGACATGTGGTCCGCTGATTTCCTTGCCAAATCGTGTCAGGGGCAGATAAGCGGGCCGTCGTGCACGTTCAATTCGGTATCGATTGACACCCGTACGCTCCACCCTGGCGCGCTGTATGTCGCGTTGCGCGGAGAAAGTTTTGACGGACACCGTTTTGTGGCGCAAGCCATTGCGGCTGGTGCTACGGGAGTCCTGATATCCGATGCAGTCACGGTGCCCGAGTCCGTCACGGTCATAAGAACACCCGACACCCTGCTGGCTTTGCAGCTAATGGGACGTGCTGCCCGCAGTCGGTTCTCGGGACCGCTCGTGGCAATCACCGGTAGCAACGGCAAGACAACCACTCGGCAGTTGGTAGCTTCGATGCTCCGCGCACACTTTGGCGACACTGCGGTTCTAGCCACAGAGGGAAATTTCAACAATCACATTGGCGTGCCACTGACCTTGCTTCGATTGACCGAGGAGCATCGTGCGGCTGTTGTGGAAATGGGCATGAACCACTTCCATGAACTTTCCCTGTTGACCAGCATCGCTCGTCCAACAATCGCGGTGGTGACGAATGCCGGACCAGCGCACCTTGAGGGGGTCGGCTCTGTGGCCGGCGTTGCCTGCGCGAAGGCTGAGATCTTTCAAGGTATGGCCAGCGACAGCGTCGCAGTTCTTAACGGTGACGACTACTACCTGCCATATTGGGAGGTTATCAATCGTGAACGGCAGTCAGTTCGCTTTGGCCTTGGAGTGCGTTCAGACGTAGGAGGGGAGTACGACGCGAACTCGTCAACGCTGACCGTCACCAAGGGATTGACCGACACGCCGGTTGTGCGCCTGCCGTTTGCGGGCGAACACAATGCTTGCAATGCGCTCGCTGCCGTCGCGGTAGGTCGGGCGATTGGAATTTCGACTGCCAATATATGTCGCGGCATCGAGACTGCGACCAATATTAGTGGCCGATTGACGCGCCGAAATGTCGAAACCGGGCTCTGCGTGATTGATGACAGCTACAACGCCAACCCGTCGTCCGTTAGAGCGGCGCTTCAGGTCTTGTTGAACGAACCCGGACAGAGGGTTTTCATCCTGGGTGATATGGCAGAACTGGGCGATGGCAGCGACACGTTACATCTTGCCCTGCTGCGTGACATAGAACAGTCCTCGGTTGATAGCGTTGTCACGCTGGGCAAACGCACTCATGCGGCGGCTGTTTCGCTAGCAGGACGAACAAACGCTTTCCTGGATATCGATAGCCTGATGTTTTTCCTGGCGTCCACGCTGAAGTCCCCGGCGACGCTACTTGTCAAAGGAGCACATTCAATGGCCATGCACCGGGTTGTCGAACGTCTTGCCACAATGTTTGGAAGTAATAAGTAATGCTGCTCTGGCTTGCCAATCTGTTTGCCAATGACGTTCGCGGGCTCAGCGCGATCAGTTACATCACATTGCGCGCAGTGCTGGCAACCGCTACGGCCATGGCGATTGCCCTGGCAATAGGCCCGCGCATGATTCGCTGGTTGCTTGAGATGAAAATTGGTCAGGCGGTCCGTAGTGACGGCCCTCAATCACACCTCGCCAAACAGGGGACTCCGACAATGGGTGGAGCCTTGGTCCTGACGTCAATTGCCGTCTCGACATTGCTTTGGGCTGATCTCAGCAATCGGTTCGTGTGGGTTGTTCTGTTCGTGATGATAGGTTTTGGCGCGATCGGATGGGTTGACGACTACCGCAAGGTCGTTCACAAGAACCCCAAGGGAATGTCCGCCCGTGAGAAACTTTTCTGGCAGGCAACCATCGGTCTCGTAGCATCAACATATCTCGCCTTCGCGATATCAGCACCGAGTACCAGCAAAATCTTTGCGCTGATCTTTACTTGGGTGCAAAGCGGCTTTACCAACGAGTTGCCATCCAAAGCTGACCTGATCGTCCCATTCTTCAAAAACATTGCTTACCCGCTCGGGGTATTTGGTTTCATCACTCTAACGTGGTTTGTAATTGTCGGTACCAGTAACGCGGTGAATCTCACGGACGGGCTTGATGGCTTAGCCATCATGCCAGTCGTCATGGTTGGCAGTGCGTTGGCCGTGTTCGCCTACGTTGTAGGGCGCGTTGACTACTCGCGATACCTTTTATTTCCATACATTCCCGGCGCTGCCGAGTTGATGGTGTTCTGCGGCGCAATGGGCGGCGCCGGACTTGGCTTTCTCTGGTTTAACGCGCACCCGGCGCGGGTCTTCATGGGTGACGTTGGCGCACTATCACTGGGTGCTTCCCTTGGCACCATTGCCGTTATTGTGCGCCAGGAAATTGTGCTGGTTGTAATGGGCGGCGTCTTCGTCGCCGAAACAATTTCCGTGATGTTGCAGGTGGGCTACTTCAAGTACAGCAAAGGCAAGCGGATCCTGCGAATGGCGCCACTGCACCATCACTTTGAGCTGGGCGGCTGGCATGAAAACCACGTTGTAATCAGATTCTGGATCATTACGATGTTTCTGGTCCTGGCCGGCCTTTCCACCCTGAAGTTGCGCTGAAGGCAAGTCATCACGTGTTTGTTTGTACGCAAGCGAAGGCAACGGTAGTGGGGCTCGGTGCAACCGGGCTCTCGCTTGTTCGTTTCCTGACCAAGCGTGGCGCCAGAGTTTGCGTGGTCGACGGCAATCCGCTCGCCTCGGGCCGTGAACAGTTGCACCGGGAGTTCCCACAGGTGAGTTTCAGCACCGTGGACATAGCACGTGATGTTCTGCCGGCGTCCGATTTTGTTGCATTGTCCCCCGGTGTGCCACGCTCCTCCCACGCTATCGCTACCTGCATAGAAGCTGGCCATCTCGTGATGGGGGACATCGAGCTGTTCGCCAGGGAAATTGAGGATAGTGCGGACGTATTCGCCGTGACGGGTTCCAACGGTAAAACTACTACGACCGCGCTGGCTGGTGAACTTGCGAAGTGCACACGAGCTGACACACGAGTGGCAGGAAATATAGGTATTCCGATTCTCGATGCGCTCAGTGAGACGCCCGACTGTTCAACATGGGTTTTGGAGCTTTCCAGCTTTCAGCTTGAATCCACGCAAACGTTGGCGCTGCAATCCGCAGCAGTTATCAACGTCACTGACAACCATCTTGATCGTTATCCGAGTTTCTTTTTGTACGCCGCAGCCAAAGAGCGAATCTTTCAGCGGGCGCGCAGGCAAGTGCTCAATCGCGCCGATACGTGGTCCATGAGTATGCGACGTCCGACTCTGGATGTAGCAACCTTCGGCGCTGATCGTCCGGGCAGTGCTGACGACTACGGCATTGATGTAAGCGCAGGTGAACTCATGCTTACACACGGAAATCAGCCGGTCATGCTCGCATCGCAACTTGGGGTCAGTGGCTCGCACAACGTGCAGAATGCACTGGCAGCACTCGCGCTGACTGCATCGCTAGACATCTCGGAAGACAAACAGCGTGATGCTCTCCGCGAGTTCGCAGGCATGCCGCACCGGTATCAGTATCTGGGCAGTATTGACGGCGTCCATCTGATTGATGACTCCAAGGCAACCACAGTCGTGGCAACGGGAGCCGCACTTGATGGGCTCGGCGCGCCTACATGGTTGATTGCAGGCGGTGACGGCAAGGGGCAGGAGTTTTCGGCTCTCGGCGCGGCGGCGCGGAAACATTGCAAAGCTGTTCATCTTATTGGGCGGGATGCGGCAGCGATTGTTACGTCGCTGGACGTCGCCGGTGTGCCCAACCAGACATTTTCGACACTGCAGGATGCAACTTGGTCGGCACTTGATAAGGCCGTCGCTGGTGAACAAGTCCTTTTGTCGCCTGCTTGCGCAAGCTGGGATATGTTCCGGAACTACGAGCACCGCGCCGACGTGTTTGTCTGTGCCGCGACGGAGTGGGCTCGCTCACGCGGCAAAACGTTCGAGCGACGTATCAGGGTGGGCAGATGAGCAGCTTCGCCGCATCACCTATTGTCACGAGAACACATGAACTGCTGGTACGAACCCGACAATGGTTTGGTGGCCGAACGCTTGACGGGCGCGCGGAACGTGGCGCTACCTCAGAGTTCGATCTGACGATGCTGTGGGTAGTTGCGCTATTGATTGCAATTGGCTTGCTGATGGTCTATTCCTCATCCATTGCGAGCGCCAGTGAAAGCCGGTTTACGCGCGGTTCGCCGGTGTACTTTCTGGTCCGCCAAGCCATGTTTGTCGTCATCGGCGCGGTACTGGCGTTGTTTGTGTTTGATACCTCGATGCGAACATGGGAACGCATAGCACCTTTTGTATTCATTGCTGCCGGTGTGCTGGTGCTTGTGGTACTTATTCCGGGCATTGGTCGCAAAGTCAACGGCGCTTCACGCTGGATTCCGCTTGGGCCGTTCAGCTTGCAACCCTCGGAGCTCATGAAATTTGCCATGGTGCTGTTTGCCGCGCGCTACGCAGTCACCAAGGCCGGGGTACTTCATGCTGCACAACCAATCAGGCAGAGCCTGCTCAGCGGCCTCGGTCCGTTTCTTCTGATAGCGCTTGTTGTTAGCGTTCTGTTGCTGCGCGAACCTGATTTCGGGGCGACCCTGGTTGTACTTAGTACGGGACTACTGGTTCTATTTATGGCTGGTCTTGATCATCGACTCGTTTTGCCAGTCGTTGCCATTGGGCTGGTCGCTGCCATCGCGCTGGTGTGGATAGAGCCCTATCGTCTTGAACGCATCTTTGGTTTCATGGATCCGTGGAAAGAGGAGTTTGGCAAGGGGTACCAGTTGACTCAGTCACTCATGGCGATAGGGCGTGGAGGATTGTTTGGTCTTGGACTCGGAGCCGGTGTATCAAAACACTATTACCTCCCGGAAGCGCACACAGACTTCATTCTCGCGGTGACCGCCGAGGAGTTGGGTTTGATCGGTGTATTCGTGATCATTGGCGCATACGCATGGCTGACCTGGCGTGCGTTTGCGATTGGGCGTGAAGCTCGGCAACTTGAGCAGCCGTTTTCAGCGCTTGTTGCACAGGGCATAGGTACCCTGTTTGCTATTCAGTCGCTTATCAATATAGCCGTGAACATGGGGTTTGCGCCGACCAAAGGGCTGACTCTGCCTTTGATGTCGTACGGCGGCAGTGGAATGATCGCGAGTCTCGTCACGCTTTCGGTGTTGCTGCGGATTGATTGGGAGAATCGCCGCATCGCGCGGGGGTTCAAGGTATGAGTCGACACCTTCTGGTCATGGCGGGTGGTACGGGCGGACATATCTTTCCGGGTCTCGCCATTGCGCATGCCATGCGAACACGCGGCTGGCAGGTGAGCTGGCTCGGCACGACAACGGGCATGGAGCAGACGCTCGTACCTCGCGTCGATATTCCTCTTCACGCGATAGCGTTTGAGGGGATCGTTGGTCGTGGCGTATGGCCCAAACTGGCGCTTCCGGTTCGCCTGCTACGCGCCGTGACACAGGCGCGTCGGCTTCTTGCTGAGCTGCGACCAGATGTGGTGATAGGTATGGGTGGCTATCCGACTGTTCCGGGAGGTCTGGCTGCATCAAGAAAGGGCATCCCGCTGGCTATCCATCAAAGTGATGCCGTAGCCGGGTTGGCCAACAAGCTGCTTGCGCGTTTCGCTGATCGCGTATTGGTGGGCTTTGAGTCGGTATTCAGATCGTGCGGTGGCAAGCGTGTAGTTACCGGAAATCCAATACGCAGTGAGTTTTCTTCGTTTCCCGATCCGAAGACGCGACTTGAGGCGCACTCCGGCGCATTGCGTCTATTGGCAATGGGTGGCAGCCGAGGCGCGGAAGCGATCAATAAACTTCTTCCAGCGGCGCTGGCGCAACTGTCGCCCGCAAGCAGGCCACTGATTACGCATCAGACAGGTCGCGGTTTGACGGATGCAACACGTGCTGCTTATGAGCGTGCCGGCATTAATGCGACCGTAGTTGAGTTCATTGATGATTCAGCTACTGCACTTGCGAACTGCGACTTTTTCATCGGACGTAGCGGAGCAAGTACAGTCTCGGAGCTGGCCGCGCTGGGGGTAGCGTCCATTCTTGTGCCATATCCGCATCATAAGGACCAGCAGCAATTGCACAACGCACAGGTGCTTTCCCATGCAGGCGCGGCGGATATCCTCGAGCAGGCCGCGCTGACACCGGAAGTGTTGGCAGGGGTCATCGCGTCCCTGTCTCGGAAGAAATGCATCGACATGGCGGTCGCTGCGCAAACCGTAGCCAGACCGCATGCGACCAGCGATATCTGCGACATTCTCGAATCGCTGGCGAAAGGCAAGGAGGCCGGACGATGAAATTTCGTTTGCAAAACCTCCATTTTGTTGGCATCGGCGGTATCGGGATGAGTGGCATCGCCGAGGTGCTGCACAATCAGGGATACGTCGTCAGCGGCAGTGATGCAGCGCGTTCGGCAGCACTGGATCGACTGCAGTCCCTGGGAATCCGTGTTGCCATTGGCCATAGCTCTGCAAATCTGAAGGAGGCTCAGGCCGTTGTCATTTCGTCAGCGATCAGGGAGGACAACCCGGAAGTAATCGCTGCCCGCGCAGCAAAACTGCCAGTGGTGCCGCGTGCACTGATGCTCGCGGAACTCATGCGCATGAAACAGGGCATCGCGATTGCCGGTACGCACGGAAAAACGACCACGACGTCGCTGGTTGCAAGCGTATTGGGTGAAGGGGGGCTTGACCCTACTTTCGTAATCGGCGGCCGCCTGCTCGCTGCCGGTGCCAATGCCCGCCTCGGCAGCGGGGAGTTTCTGGTGGCTGAGGCGGATGAGTCGGACGCATCGTTTCTTCACCTGTCGCCCACTCTTGCAGTCATCACAAACATTGATGCTGATCACATGGAGACGTATCAGCACAGCATCGATCGTCTGCAGCAGGCATTTGTTGACTTTGCGCATCGCCTGCCTTTCTATGGCTCCCTTTACGCATGCATTGATGACGCCGGTGTTTCAAGCGTGCTTCCGCATATCGTCAAACCGGTCGTAACCTACGGATTGGGCGAGGCAGCAGATGTACGGGCTGTTGACATTGAAGCCGACGGCGCCTCGATGAAATTTACGGCGTTGCGTGCAAATCACCCGGCACTTAGCGTGTCGGTGAAACTTGCTGGTCTGCACAATGTACGCAATGCGCTGGCGGCAATCGCCATCGCGCAGGATCTCGACGTTCCCGACGATGCAATCCGCCGCGCGCTAGCCGGTTTTGGCGGCGTGGGGCGTCGCTTTCAGCGTTACGGAACGGTCTCTCACGGAGGCGCGCGCTTCGAGCTCATAGACGACTATGGTCATCATCCCGTTGAACTAAAGACAACGCTCGCTGCTGCTCGTGCCGCGTTTCCTGGCAAGCGCCTTGTACTGGCTTTTCAGCCGCATCGGTATACGCGAACGCGCGACCTGTTCGAGGACTTCGCGGCAGTGCTCTCCGAAGTGGATGTCTTGCTGTTGACCGAAGTCTATGCGGCGGGAGAAGTCTCCATAGTCGCAGCGGACGGTCGTGCGCTCACCCGTGCGATACGCCTGCGCGGACGGGTGGAGCCGCTATTCGTCGACGACGTGGCGCAGCTGCCACGCGAGATACTGCAGATTGTTCGCGACGGCGATGTAGTGATGACGATGGGCGCCGGTTCGATAGGCGCTACCGCGCAGGCGCTCATTCAGGCGAGTGACGGAGGCGTCCATGTGGTCTGACACCCAGTCGGTCAATCGTCTGGCAGCCATCATTGGAGCGATTGCTTCAATTGCGCTTATGTGGTGTTTGCTGTCATGGGCAAGCTCGAAGAGCTACTTCGCCATACGCCAGGTCCGGGTCACGGCACCGCTGTCCGAGGTCGATCCTGGTCTTCTTGAATCGGCGATCAGAACCGAACTGCGCGGAACCTTCTTTTCAGTGGCACCGGCTCGTGCCCGTGCGACGCTCAAGAAGTTGCCCTGGGTACGCGATGTGTCGGTGAAACGTCGCTGGCCGTTATCGCTCGACATCACCGTCAGCGAACATCGCGCCATTGGCTACTGGGGCGATAGCGATTTGCTATCGGATCAGGGCGAAGTATTCCGCGCCGGATCGCGGGCGCCCATGCCGCGATTTGAGGCACCTATTGCTTCCGCATCCGAGGTGCTTTTGCGTTATCGCGAGGCAAGGAGCGCGTTTGCCTCGCAGGGACTGGATGTGAAGGCTTTGGTCATGTCGCCGCGCGGAGCAATTACGCTGACGACAGGCAATGATCTGCAGATTGAGTTTGGTCGTGAGCAGTTCACGGAACGTCTTCAGCGGTTTATGGCGTTGTACGGCACATGGCCCGCAAGCTATCGCAACGGCATTGCCAGGATCGACATGCGTTACAAGGCGGCGGTCGCAGTAGCTAGAAACAATGGAGTGTCTACCAGCGATGCGCAGAAAGGTCAGTCGTGAGTGAGTTGATTGCAGCACTCGACATCGGTACGTCCAAGGTCGTGGTTCTGGTCGCGGAACTGGACGCAGAGCAAAAGCTCAACGTGATTGGCTTTGGTGAACAACCATCGCTTGGATTGCGCAAGGGTATGGTCGTGGATATCGATGCCACGACCAACACGGTCGCTGCGGCCGTGCGTGAAGCTGCGGCCATGGCCAACTGCAAGATCAGCAACGTCTACGTCGGTATCGCGGGAGCCCATATTCGAAGCCTCAACTCCAGCGGCATGGTTGCAATGAAGGAGAGTGAGGTCACTGAGGCTGACATGGAGCGCGTCATCGAGACGGCCAGGGCGATCGCGATTCCAAACGATCAGGTGGTGCTGCATACCTTGCCACAGGAATACATCATTGACGGGCAGGAAGGCGTGCGTCGTCCGCTCGGCATGAGCGGCCGTCGTCTTGAGGTCAAAGTTCACATCGTGACCGGTGCCGTGTCGGCCGCAGAAAATATCGAAAAATGTGTCCGTCGCTGCGGGCTCAACGTGGTGGAACTGGTACTGCAGCCGCTCGCGTCTGCCGCTGCCTGCCTGACCAAGGACGAAATGGAAATTGGCGTCGGTCTGGTAGACATTGGCGGCGGCACGACGGATTTTGCGTTGTTTACGGGCGGGGCGATTCGCCACACCGGCGTGATTCCCGTCGCGGGCGACCAGATCACCAACGACATTGCGATGGCGCTGCGCACGCCGAGCAAAGAAGCAGCAGACATCAAGCATCGCTATGCCTGTGCATTGACCAAGCTGGTTGAGCCAGATGAGCTGATCGAAGTGCCAAGCGTCGCCGATCGTCCCGCGAAGTCAATGGCGCGGCACATGCTCGCGGAGGTTGTCGAACCGCGTGTGGAGGAGCTGTTTCAGCTGGTGCACGAGCAGATCAAGCGCTCGGGTTTTGAGCCACTGCTGCGCTCAGGGATTGCGCTGACGGGCGGCAGCAGCACGCTGCCCGGGATGGTGGAACTCGGCGAGGAAGTTTTTCATATGCCGGTGCGCGTCGCTGCCCCCGACTATCGGGGGCCGCTCAAGGACGTGCTGGCGGCGCCGAAGTATGCGACAGCTATCGGTCTGTTGATGCATGGCCGCGACCAGCAGGCGAAGCAGGCGGTGCTGCGTCGCCGCGAGTCGGCGGCAGCGGGAATGTTTGCGAAGTTACGGGATGCGTTTGGTTTGTAGCGAGCGAGAGTGATTCTTTTGGTTCGGAAGTTTTGAGTGTTTGTCTTTGTTTTGTTTGCCTTGAAGGAGCGGAAGCATGTTTGAGATCGTTGACGAGAAAAGGGACGGCGCCGTCATCAAAGTGATCGGTGTCGGCGGTTGCGGCGGAAACGCCGTCGAGCACATGATTCACAAAGGTGTAGCTGGCGTCGAGTTCATCGCCGCCAACACCGATGCCCAAGTGCTGGATCGCAATCCGGCACCGAAGCGGATTCCGTTGGGTGCGGAACTGACACAGGGCCTTGGCGCTGGCGCCAAGCCCGAAGTCGGTCGCGATGCCGCGATGGAGTCGAAGATGGCGGTGCAGGAAGCCATTCGCGGTGCCGACATGGTATTCATCACGGCGGGCATGGGCGGTGGCACGGGTACGGGCGCAGCGCCTGTCGTTGCGCAGCTTGCCAAAGAGATGGGCATTCTCGTCGTGGCGGTCGTCACCAAGCCGTTCCGCTTCGAAATGCAGAAACGCGAACGCGCCGCGCAGGCTGGCATCGATGAGTTGCAGAAGCACGTTGATTCGCTGATCGTGGTGCCGAACGAAAAACTCATTCAGGTGCTCGGTCGCAATGTTTCGCTGCCTGCCGCGTTCGCTGCGTCGAACGATGTGCTCCACGGCGCCGTTGCCGGGATTTCCGAAATCATCAACAAGCGCGGTCTTGTTAACCGTGACTTCGCCGACGTGCGCACCATCATGTCGGAACTCGGCATGGCGATGATGGGTACGGCCACGGCCAGCGGTGAGGATCGCGGCAAGGCAGCCGCGATGGCTGCCATCAAGAGCCCGTTGCTGGAAGACGTGGATCTGCAGGGCGCTCGCGGTGTGCTGCTCAACATCACGACGTCCAGCAGCGTCGAGCTGGGCGAACTCTATGACGTGACTGACACGGTCGCAGAGTTCGTTTCCGCTGATGCGACGGTGCTTTGGGGGCACGTCATCGACGACGAGATGGGTGACGAGATGCGCGTGACAATGGTTGCTACCGGCTTGGGTGCAAAGCGCAAGATGACGGCTGTTCAGGGCGGTGTAGCCGCCGCGCCGCGTCTGGAAATTCCGACGCTGCGCACAGGCACCGACAACCTGACCGTATCCGGTGAGGCCTTGCCAACGACGGTCGGCATTGAAGTCAACTATGACGAACCCACGATTGTGCGCAATCCTGGCCGCAGTACGGGTCGTTCGCTGGAAATTCCGACCTTCCTGCGCAAGCAGGCCGACTAGACACCCGCGCGTCCGTTCCGCAAACCGGCGCAGTTGCTCCCTGCGCCGGGTCGCCGTCTTCGCTCCGACGGCGACGCCTATACTTTCACCATGCCGAAACAACATACGGTCGCGAGCGAGGTTTCAGCCACAGGTGTGGCGCTGCATTCCGGCGTACGCGTCCAGATCACTCTTAAAAGCGCGCCGCCCGACACCGGCATTATCTTTCGCCGTATCGACCTCAGTCCGCCACTGGACATTCCGGCACGCGCCGATCTGGTCAAGGAGACGCGACTTGCCACCACGCTGGTCAACGGCACTGCGAAGGTGGCGACGGTTGAACATCTGCTTGCGGCCTGCGTCGGCTGCGGCATCGACAACGCGATCATTGAACTCGACAACCTCGAAGTGCCGATCATGGACGGCTCCTCGGCGCCATTTGTCTTCCTGATTGAACAGGCCGGTGTCGCCGCGCAAGACGCACCGCGACGCTACATTGAAATTCTGGAGCCCGTTCGCGTCGAGATGGGTGACAAGTTCGCCGAGCTGTTGCCAAATTCAGGCAATCCGCAATTCGAGGTGGACTTCACCATTGATTTTTCGCACCCGGCGATCCCGGATGATCAGTGTCGCGTTCGCATGAAGCTGGATGACGAGGACTTTTTGTCGCATATCAGCCGCGCGCGGA
The DNA here is from genome assembly GCA_964393195.1 of uncultured Alcaligenaceae bacterium. Taxonomy (GTDB): domain Bacteria; phylum Pseudomonadota; class Gammaproteobacteria; order Burkholderiales; family Casimicrobiaceae; genus Casimicrobium. The sequence goes on from CAYMSY010000024.1 coordinate 14,760, forward strand.
CGTTCGGCTTCGCCTATGAGGTGGAGACTTTGCGCTCAATGGGGCTGGCGCAGGGCGGCAGCATGGAAAACGCGGTGGTACTGGACGAATACAAGGTACTCAACCGCGAAGGGCTGCGCTTTGCGGACGAGCTCGCGCGGCACAAAGTGCTCGACGCCGTGGGTGACCTTTTCCTGCTTGGTCATCGGTTGCGTGGCAAATATCACGCCTTCAAGTCGGGTCACGAACTCAACAACAAACTCTGTCTCGCGCTGCAGGCGAAACCGTCGGCCTGGCGTTATTCGACGTAGTTTTCCGTCCCGGAATCACCCGGTGAGCTTTTCGCACTAACAGCTTTTCCGTAGAAGCCATATTGAGAAGGGCTCAGCGGCGCGAATTATAAAAACACGACTTTTCGTTATTTGGCTTGCCAAGCCCTATTCAGACGTAATTTCAGGGAAAAGCTGTTAACCATGAATGTGTCGTCGCAATTCGCCTGGACGCTCAACGATCGCCTACTGTTTTTGCCAATCGCCGAAGACTTGTTTGCAGGCGCTCACTCCGTATCTGCTCCGCAGTAGCGCTCATTTGCCGGCGAGCTCCGGCATCCGGCAGCGGCCGCGCCCGCCGCGCGGGCGCACTCTTTGATTGCGTCCTCACCGAAATTTCGTTAAATTTCAACCCCTTACGGTTCAGTTCTGCCAGCGTTTCGGCGCTCATCAGGCGCGCAAAGTGCGCGGCCTCCGGCGAATCGACCGTGAGACTCAGTGTTGAACCCGAGGCCGACATCGCCACCACAAAGCGCTTCAGACGCTCCGGCACTGCCCCGATCAACACATCGAATTGACGTGAGCCCTCGCGGGCGTGCAGTAACGCAGCGCCCAAAGCGGGCATGCGATCCAGAAACTGGGCCAGTCCCAGTGGTCGCGGATAGAGCGCTCTTTTGGTGCTCATGAGTTGAGGAATTTCACGTGCAAATTATCGTTGTTTCGGGCGACTTTCGAACGAAAAAGACTCTGTCGGTAGGCATACCGCAGGTTATCGGCCTCGTATTTGTCGCACTGGTAGCACTCGGGCTCACGGCGACGCTCGCCAATTACCTTTCGCTCAAATACGCTGCGACCAGCAATCATCCGCTGATCCGCAGCGTTCTGCTGGCAGACCAGCACGCCGAAGCCAAACAGCGCCAGCAGCAGATCCAGGACAACATCAACAGCCTCGCGGTCAAGCTGGGTGAGGTACAGGCGCATATGCTGCGACTGGACGGACTGGGCGAAAAACTGGCCAAAGTGGCCGGTCTCAAACCGCAGGAGCTGCCGAGCGCAACCGCCAACAGCGGTCGCGGCGGCGGCGCGCTGATCGGCGCTCCGCTCTCGATTGATGAATTCGCCAAGCAGCTGGGTGAACTGACGCGCAACATCGACGTCAAGGCCGACCAGATGTCAGTGCTGGAAGCGCTGCTGGTCGAAGGCAGCGCACAGCGCAAGTTCCTGCCGACGCTGCCGCCGATTGAAAACATCAATTACACCTCGAACTTCGGTTACAGGATCGATCCGTTTACCGGCCATCAGACATTCCACGAGGGTGTGGATTTCGCCGCCGAGACCGGAACGGTCATCAACGCAGCCGCCAGCGGCAAAGTAATTTATGCAGACTTCCATCCCGCCTACGGCAAGAGCGTCGAAATTGATCACGGTAACGGACTCGTCACGCGTTATGCGCACGGCTCTGAACTGCTGGTCAAGGAAGGCGACCTCGTCGTGCGCGGCCAACGTATCTCGCGCGTCGGCTCGACGGGTCGCTCGACCGGTCCGCATCTCCATTTTGAGGTTCGTCTCAACGGCGTTCCGCAGAATCCCGGCCGCTTCCTCGCCGTCCAGTAGCGTCCTCCGGGCGCGTCGGCTTAAAATCACAGGTTCCGCCCGCTTTGCCCCGTCTTATCCAGATGGGGCTGGTGGGCATTGCCACATTTGCCGCGCCCAACCTAAGCGCGACCACAGAACATGATCGACAAATTCCTCAAGACCATTTTCGGCAGCCGTAACGATCGGCTTCTCAAGCAGTTTCGCGCCAACGTCAACAAGATCAACGCGCTCGAAGATGGGCTGAAATCGCTGTCCGACGACGCGCTGCGCGCGAAAACGACGGAGTTCAAGCAGCGCGTGGCCAACGGCGAATCACTCGATGCATTGTTGCCGGAAGCGTTCGCCGTGGTGCGTGAAGCCAGCGTTCGCGTGCTCGAGATGCGCCACTTTGACGTACAGCTGATCGGTGGCATGGCGCTGCATCAGGGCAAGATCGCCGAGATGCGCACCGGCGAAGGCAAAACGCTGATGGCAACGCTGCCGGTTTACCTCAATGCGCTCGCCGGCAAGGGCGTGCATGTGGTGACGGTGAACGACTACCTTGCCAGCCGCGACGCCGACTGGATGGGGCGCATCTACCGCTTCCTCGGCATGAGCGTCGGCACCATCCTGTCACAACAGGACAACGCCTCGAAAATTGCCGCCTACGCAGCCGACATCACCTACGGCACCAACAACGAATACGGTTTTGACTACCTGCGCGACAACATGGTCTATGAAGCGCAAGACCGTGTGCAGCGCCCAC
>CAYMSY010000025.1:0-17337 GCA_964393195.1 uncultured Alcaligenaceae bacterium
GCAACGACCTCGGCAATACGCCAGGCGCGGAAATTCGACACGCCGAAATAGCGAATCTTGCCGCTGCGAATCAGGTCACCGAGCGCGCTCACAACTTCCTGCAAACCGTCTTCCTCAAAATCGCGGTGCAGGTAATAAATGTCGATGTAGTCCGTACCCAGACGCTTGAGCGAGGCATCGCATTCCTGCATGAGCCATTTGCGCGAATAACGATCCCGATTCGGCGCATCGGTCGTCGGCGACATCTTGTTGCCGATCTTGGTCGCAAGAATCCACCAGTCGCGATCACCGCGAATGGTGCTGCCGGTGATTTCCTCGGATTTTCCGAGTGAATAGACATCGGCAGTGTCGATGAAATTGACGCCCTGCTCGCGTGCGTGGTCGACGATGCGGGTCGACTCCATGGCATCGGTCTGGTCCCCGAACATCATGGTGCCGAGACAAAGCGCGGAGACGCGCAGATTGGTTTTTCCGAGACGGTTGTACTTCATTTTCTTGCTCAAACAGCACGTACGGAATAAGTTTTACTCACGCCGCACGTACAACTAAATTACAGCGAAACTTTCGTATCGCCCAGCAGACGGAATTTGCCGTCCTTGATGGTAATGACGTCGCGCGCGCGCTTGTCGAGGCCGTTGTGATTGGCTGATGTGATGTTGAATACCCCCTGGCAGCCCACGATTTCTTTCTGTGCTTCCAGCGAATCACGCAGCGCACTGCGGAAGCCTTCGCTACCCGGTTTGCCCTTCTTCAGCGCGTCGGGAATCGCATACTGCAGCAGGATGCCCGAGTCGTAGGTGTTGGCGCCAAACGTCGCCGGCCGCGACCCGTAGACCTTTTCGTACGCCTTGATGTAGCGCGCTGCGACGCTCTTCACCGGGTTGGCATCTGCCATCTCGTCAAACACCAGCATGCCGCCGGCAGCGAGCACCGTACCCTCAACCTTCGCCCCACCAATCTTGATGAAGTCCTGCGTTGCAACGGCGTGCGTCTGATAGATCGTGCCCTTGAAGCCCTGATCACGAAGCGTTGCCTGCGGCAGTACGGCGGGACCACCGACGGCGGCGATGAACACGGCGTCAGGTTTGGCTGCAATCAGCTTGAGCGTCTGTCCCGTGACTGACTGGTCCGTTCGGCCGTATTTCTCCGTTGCCACCAGCTCAATCTTGTATTTCGCCAGCATGCCCGGGAGAATTTTCAGGAAACCCTCGCCGAACGGATCGTTAAAACCGATGTAACCGAGTCGCTTGACCTTCGCGCGCGCCATGTGCGCGATGAGCGCTTCCGCGATCAGGTCATCGTTCTGCGTGGTTTTGAACGCCCAGCGTTTGGTCGCATCTTGCGGTTCGACAACAGCCTGGCTGCCAACCGTACTTACCAGCGGCACCTTGGCTTCGGCAATGACCGGCAGAATCGCCAATGCGTTCGGCGTGGTCGATGGGCCAATAATGGCGTCAACGTTGTGCTGTTGAATCAGTTGCTTCGCGTTTTGCACCGCGCGCGTGGTGTCGCCACCATCATCCAGCGTGATGTATTCGATCGTCATCCCGCCCACCGTTGTTGGCAGCAGCGCCACTGAATTCCGCTGCGGAATACCGATCGCCGACGTTGGCCCGGTCGCTGAAACCATTGCACCAATCTTGATCTGCGCCAGCACCGGCGCGCTCGTCAGGCCCGCTGCAAGCGACATTGCAGCCAGTAGGGATAAGGAAAGCTTCATAATTGAGGAAGGGTTATCGAGACTTGGGATTGCGTCCTAGTGTATTTGAGCCCGCTCTCAATTGCACCATTGGCACTATTGCATGCCCCCGACGAAAACCCCACTTGACCCACTCGCGTTACGACATGCATTCGCCAGCTTTGCGACCGGCGTTACGGTCATTACCGCACGCGACTCCCTGGGTGCAGTCGTCGGCATGACTGCGAACTCGTTCGGATCGGTGTCGCTCGATCCGCCGCTCGTGCAATGGAGCCTGCGCATCAACTCCGCGCTTCACCGCAGCTTTGTGGAAGCGACGATGTTCAGCGTCAGCGTGCTTGCTGCCAACCAGGAAGCCGTCGCGCGCCAGTTCGCCAGTCGTTCGCCGGATCGATTTGCTGGCATCGAAGTCCTTGAGCGAGGCAACGAGCCACCACTGATCAAAGGGGCCCTCGCACATTTCGTTTGCCGCAAGGTCAATGACTATCGCGTTGGTGACCACGAATTGTTTGTGGGAGAGGTGCTGCGCGCCTCAGCACATGAGGGCCACCCGCTGCTGTTTTTCAGCAGCCGTTTCATGTCGGCATAGCTGCCAACGGGCTGAGCTCAGCCCAGTGCGACAGTCTGCCCGGCCCGATTGAACGGAATAAAACCTGATATCTGCCCGGCCTTGACCTGCGCCACCATGCGTTGCATTGGCTCTTCTGCTTCCTGACTGGTTGGCGCCCTCGTGCCGCGACCGCCCAGACTGGCCACGAAAGCGACGGTCCAATCGCGATCAAACTGCGTCGACTCGGCAACCAGCGTTTCCATTCCTACAAGCTCATCAGGCAGCTTGTCTGCACACATTACCGGTACCAGCACGCCACCTTGCCCTGCGGCAAAGGCTAGACGCTGAGCTTCGGTAGCGTCGTCGGGAAGCTCTGCCACGCAGAACACGAACAGCAGCCGCTGTGGCTCGGGTTGTGCGCGCGACGCCGCAAGAAGGTCATTGAAACTGGAAATGTCCATTGGGTCGAAGTCCTGATTCAGCAAGAAGCGCGGCGGTGACGGAGTGACGCTGAAATCAACGTTCGCTCACATCAACACGGGCGCACATCATGCGATTAACAATTCATTGTATGAGCCTGCGGCGTTACCAGCCGCCACAGTCACAGCAGCCGCCACTGTGCCACCGGCGCAAAACTCCGCCGGTGTTCCGCGCATGGCCCATGCTCGGCCAGCGCTGCCATATGCGCCGCAGTGCCATAGCCCTTGTGCGAGGCAAAGTCATACTGCGGAAACTGCTCGTGCAAGGCAATCATGTACGCATCACGTGCCGTCTTGGCCAGAATTGAGGCCGCCCCTACCTCACGTACGTCCGCGTCCGCCCTTGGCCTGGCCTCGACGGCAATCTGTCGCGCCAAAGCCCAAGGACGCAGGTCACGAGGAATCTGGGTGCCGTCAATGATGATGATGCCGTTCATTGAGTCCGGTGGCAGCTGCTGAACCGCTCGAAACATTGCCAGCATGGTCGCTTGCAGTATGTTCAGGCGATCCACCTCTTCCGATGTCGCTGAGGCGATCGCCCAAGCCAGAGCCTCTTCTTTTATCCGGACCGCAAGCAGTTCACGCCGAGAGGCCGACAGTTTCTTCGAGTCATCAATGCCAGCGATGCGCGCGCCTGCATCTCCCAGTACAACCGCAGCAGCAAAGACCGGGCCGGCCAGTGGTCCCCGCCCCGCTTCGTCAATGCCACAGCAGCCTTGCATAAGAACGCTGTTACCCTCTGATCTGTGCGAGCACACTGGCAACCATCGGATCACGCGGTTGTGCAACTGGCGCGCGAAGCGCCTCTCCCATCGCAACATACGCCGCCTGCATCTTCGCTCGCAATCGAGGCTGTTCGATAAGTCCGCACAAAGCGCTTTCGAGCGCATCGACCGTAGCTGCGTTTTGCAGAAGCTCCGGCACGCACCAATCATCGGCGATGATGTTGGGCAATGCGACAAATCGGCTGTTGAGCTTGCGCATCACGATCGCTGCGGTGATGCCACTGACGCGATAACTGACAACCTGTGGACACCCCAGCATGGCCGCCTCCAGTGTCGCGGTACCTGATGCAACCAGCGCAACATCAGCCGCACGCAACGCAAAGTCTGCGTGCCCGAACAGCAACTGTACGCGAGGCGCAATACTTTCTGCGTGGCGCCAGAGCACGGTTTCGAAGCGTTTGCGGGTTTCCCGTGTCACCAGCGGGACGACAAACTGTGCTTCCGGGTACCGGGCGGCAAGGCGCGCCATCACTGAGACGAAAAGTTCGCTATGAAGCTCAATCTCGCTAAGCCGCGACCCCGGCAGGATCGCAATGAGCGGTGCTTTCGGTAATTCGCCCGGGTGATTCAGCTTGCGGCGCAGGCGAGTTCGTTCGGCATGACGCATGGGCGCTGCAGCGAGGGGATGTCCAACAAAGGTCGACGAGACACCATGTTCCGCCAGCAGCGACGGCTCGAACGGGAACAGGCACAGCACGTGGTCGGCCGAATCCCTGAATCTGGCTGCCCGCTCAGGTCGCCAAGCCCAGAAGGACGGACACACATAGTGCACGGTTCGCTGCCCCTGTGCCTTGAGCTGTTTTTCGACACGAAGATTGAAGTCAGGGGCGTCAACGCCGATGTATAGCGCTGGCCGTAATGCAACGGTTCGATCAACAAGATCACGCTTGGCGCGCAAAATTCGAGGCAGGGCCGAGACCACTTCGGCATAGCCACGGACGGCAAGCGTGTCCGAATCGATCCACGTGTTGACCCCCGCTGCACGCATGCGCGGTCCGGCAACGCCGTGAAAACGAATCGAGGGATCAGCAGCGCGAGTACGTTCTACGAGGTCAGCAGCCAATTGGTCACCGGACGTTTCTCCAGCGACGATCACGATATCAGTCATTCAGCGCGCAAGCCCCCGGCCTGGCGTTTGCAGAAAGTCGATAAGCAGCTGTAGCGCGCTGCGGACATCGTCGGGCGCAAGAATCACTTCTGCTTCCAGAGCTGCCGTCGCTTCCTTGAGTGTCAAATTGTTGCGAAACACAATTTTGTAGGCGTTACGCACGGCCGCAATGGCCTCGGTAGAAAAACCGCGACGCTTCAGGCCCTCGCTGTTGACGGTACTGATTGAAAAAGGATTGCCTTGTCCAAGCGTGTACGGCGCAACGTCCTGCACTACGCAGGACGCGCCGCCGACCATAGCGTGATCACCAATCCGGCAAAACTGATGGACCCCGGCCAAACCACCCAGAATCGCCCAGTTTCCGACACGCACGTGGCCGCCAAGCGTCGCCGCATTGGCAAGAATGACATCGTCTCCGATCACGCAATCATGGGCGACATGGGCGTAGGCCATGAACAGGCCGCGTGATCCGATGGAGGTAAGGCTCCGATCCTGCGCTGTACCGCGATGAACCGTGCAGCTTTCGCGGAATACATTGTTATGACCAATGACAACCCGGGTCGGCTCGTTCGCGTACTTCTTGTCTTGCGAAGCCAGACCAATCGAGCAGAACGGGAAGAACGTATTGCTGTCCCCGATCGTCGTGTCACCGTCAATCACGACATGGGAAACCAGCTTGCATCCCGCACCCAGCGTTACATTTTCGCCTATCGTGCAAAACGGGCCAACGTCCACATCGGCAGCCAGCCTGGCGCTGGAATGGACTATCGACAGAGGGTGAATCGACGCCATCAGGCCCCCTGCAAAGCCGCGATGAGTACCGCCTCTACCGCGAGCTCCCCGTCCACCGTCGCACGGCAGTTGAACTTGCCAATGCTGCGCATGATGCGGCCCGCCTCGACTTCAAGTATCAGCTGATCACCGGGGCCAACCATCCTTTTGAACCGGGCATCATCTATGCCGGCAAGATACACAATTTGTTGATTGCCGCTAGGTGCCTTTGGTTGCGACGTGTATGCAAGCACAGCCGCAGCCTGCGCCAACGCCTCGATCATGAGCACACCCGGCATGACCGGTTTGGCCGGGAAATGCCCCGGGAAAAACGGCTCGTTGATAGTGACATTCTTCAGTGCGCGAATGCGTTTGCCGTGATCAAGCTCGAGCACCCTGTCAATAAGCAAAAACGGGTATCGATGCGGCAATAACTCGATGATTTTGGAAATGTCGAGCGACGTCGGAAGGGTAGCGGCAGATTCAGTCATAGCCGCCATTCTCGCAAAAATACCGCTATGTCACTTCCCGGATCGACGTAATCCTGCTGCAATTCGCATCCACGTTCGGTGCTCTGCAAGCGGAAACACGCTGGTGTAGCGGCCGGGCGTGTCGATCGAAGTGGACACTAGTGAGCCGCCGGAAATGACAACGTCATCACATATGGTGAGATGGCCTGCAATCATTGCCGCCCCGCCAATCATGCAGCGAGCACCGACGATACTACTGCCAGCGAGTCCCGCACAACCGGCGATCGCGGTGTGATCACCGATGCGGCAGTTGTGGGCAATCTGGACAAGATTGTCGATCTTGACACCATTGCCAATGACCGTATCCTCAATTGCGCCCCGATCAATGGCCGTATTGGCGCCAATCTCGACGTCATTCCCGATGATCACTGAACCAACTTGCGCGACCTTCAGCCAGCCGCTCGAAGACGGCTGAAAACCAAACCCATCGGCGCCAACAACGGCCGATGAGTGGACGATGCAACGGTCACCGAGACGGACACCAGAATGAAGCCGTGCGCCCGAATGAATCACGCAGTCGTCGCCGATCACGACGTCGTCACCGAGGCTTGCTCCGGCATGGACGTGGCTGCGCCGCCCGATGCGACTATTGGCGCCGATAGCCACAAAAGCATCGATACGGGCATGGGCTACGCTGGCAGTTGGATGAACATCCGCATTAGGCGAGATTCCGGCAACGACGGGCGGCGCGGGAAACAGCAAGTCAAGCGCCTGCGCAAAAGCAGCGTGAGGCGCGGGATGAACAAGCTTTACGGCACCATTGATGCCAACATCACTCTCGCGTACGATCATGACGCTGGCGCGGCAGCTGGCAGCGACGTTGCGGTGCTTCGAGTCGGAAAAAAAAGTCAGGTCACCAAGCTGTGCGGCAGCCAAATTGGCCACTCGCTGAATCACTACAGCCCCGTCGCCAACGAGATGTGCACCGATTTGCGAGGCTAGTATCGCGGCAGTGCTCGAACTGGCGACGCTTCTGCTCACGCTGGGCTACTTGTCCGCCAATGCTTTCAGAACACGATCGGTAATGTCCAACCGCGGATTGACGTAAACAGCCTCTTGCAGGATGAGGTCAAATTTGTCAGATTCTGCAATTTGCTGGATGGCTTTTTCTGCGCGATCTTTCAATGCTGCCAACTCTTCGTTGCGTCGCAAATTTTCGTCTTCACGCAACTCGCGCTGGGCACGCTGAAGATCACGGTTAAGCACTTCCAATTCACGTTGCTTGTTTCTTCGATCACCATCAGACAACGTCAGTTGATCTCGTTCAAATGCGGCAGAAGCGTCCCGGAATTTTTTGGCAAGGCGGTCAATATCGCCCTGTCGGGTAGCGAACTCACGCTCAAGCTTCTTGAAGGCGCGCTGCGCCGGCGCCGACTCGCGCAACAATTTTTCCGTGTTGACAAATCCGATCTTCAGGTCCGACGTCCGCCCCGCCCCAGCCGCAGGAGCTTGTGCAAATACCGTTGTCGATACACCTAGTGCAACGAGGACGGTCAGACGTTTCAACAATGCAATTTGAACCATGGGAGTCTCGAGTCTAGAACAGCGTGCCGACCTGGAACTGGAACCGCTGGGTTTTGTCGGTCGATTTGCTGCCGATCGGAATGGCATAACTGAATTTTAGGGCGCCAATCGGCGACTGCCAGGCTACAGCAAGGCCCGTCGAAAGGTGGATCCGCTCATTGTCTTTCTGAAGCGGGTCGCCCTTGTCGTAAATTTGCCCTGCGTCAAAAAACAGACTGCCCCGCACGGACTTGTCATTCTTGGTTCCAGGGAACGGGAACAGAATTTCGTTATTGATCGTGAATTTGCGGCGGCCACCAGTAGCGTTGCCGGTGTAGGACGTAACAGAGGAAGTAGTGCCGTCGGGGTTGGTTGTGATCGTCGACGTGACAGCTTCGCGGGGACCAAGAGAGTTAGTCTCGTAACCGCGGACCGAGCCTACGCCGCCGCCATAGTAGTTCTGGAAGAACGGCAAGGACCGGCCGCCATACCCATTACCAAAACCGATTTCCGCATTGAGGCCGTAGACAAAATCACCAAACAACGGGATAAAGGCTTGCCCCTGATAGTTGATCTTGTAGAACTTGAGCGGAGTCACCGGGATGGTCGCTTCAACACCGATGCTCTGCAGCCAGCCACGAGTCGGATAGGTCAAGCTATCACGGGTATCGCGAGCCCAGCCCGACGCGATCTTGTAAGTGTTGTTGTTGTAACCAAACTCATTGGCGTAGTCGAAAAAGCGCTGCGGACTCAGCCCTGCGAAGAGCTCCAGTTTTGAATTTTCCGCTGTCAGGCCCAAGCTCACGCTGTCGGTCTCACTGATCGGGACACCGAAGCGAAGGCCGGCACCGGTCGTCGCGAGGATATAACTGCCAACCCCCGTTGTCGTGGGGTCATAGGTACGGCGATACACGTCAATCCCACGACTGATGCCATCAGGTGTCCAGTAAGGATTAGTGTAGGCGACAACGGCAGTCTTTGCCGTGCGGCTGGTATTGACCTGTAGCGCGAGCGAATTCCCGGTACCGAGCACATTGTTTTGCGAAATCGACGCAGTCAATACGAGTTTCTCAGCACTTGAGTAACCGGCACCGGCGTTCAGGCTGCCAGTATTCTTTTCCGTTACAGCGACATCAATGTCAACCTGATCGCTGGCGCCAGGTACTGCCTGATTATCCATCGTGACTTCCGAGAAGAAGCCAAGACGGTCAAGTCGTACCTTGGAGCGTTGAATCTTGCTCTGGTCGTACCATGAAGCCTCCAGTTGTCGAAGTTCACGACGGATAACTTCATCACGCGTCTGTGCATTTCCCGAGACGTTAATGCGTCGAACATAAACACGACGCCCTGGGTCCACCACGAAGTTGAAGGCAACCGTCCGCTGCTCGCGATTGATCTCCGGAACAGCATTCACCTGCGCAAACGCATAGCCCTCGCGGCCAAGACGGTCACTGATCGCTTTTGCACTGTCCGCAAGCCGTGTCCGTGAAAACACTTCACCCGGCTGCACACGTATCAGCGACCGAAGTTCTGCTTCCGGCACCAGGAGTTCACCGCTTAGCGCGATGGAGGAGACGTTGAACTGCGCGCCTTCAGTAATATTGATCGTAACGAAAACTTTCGACTTGTCCGGAGACAGCGAAACCTGCGTCGAGTCCACATTAAATTCCAGGTAGCCTCTATTTGTGTAGTAACTACGGATGTTTTCCAGATCTGCTTGCAGTTTCTGCTTGGAATATTGATCGTCCTTCGTGTACCAAGACAGCCAGCCACCGGTCGAAAGCTGAATCTCGCTAAGTAGCGTTTTCTCCGATATCGCGCTTGCACCCACAATATTGATGGTCTCGATCTTCGCGACTTCACCCTCCTTGACCACAATCGCAACACCGGTACGATTGCGTTCCAATGGCGTCAACGTGGTGGTGACCTCAACGTCGTAGCGGCCGCGGGACAAGTACTGCTTCTTGATCTCCTGCTCTGCCTTGTCGAGGATTGTGCGGTCAAAAATCCGCCCCTCTGCCAGCCCCGCATCGCGCAGCGCCTTCTTAAGGGTGTCTTTTTCAAATTCCTTGGACCCCGTGATATCGATGGACGCGATGGTTGGCCGCTCGACCACCGAGACGATAACGACGCTGTCCTGTACCTCGATACGAACATCGCGGAAGAATCCCGTGGCAAAGAGCGCCTTAATAGCGCCGGAAGCCGCCGCATCGTCAAAACGGTCCCCTACCTTCACCCCAAGATAGTTGAATACTGTGCCCGCGTCTGTGCGCTGCAAACCTTCAACACGGATGTCGCGAACGGTAATCGGGTCGATGGCATGCGCGGTCACGGAAAAGCCCAGCAATCCTGCTGAAACAAGACCAAGCACTACACGGCGCGGCGAGAACGGAATACGGCTAGAAGATCGGGTCACGAGATAATTCGCAAAAAGTCGTTATAGAGAGCGAGCGCGGTGAGGGCGGTAACGAAACCGATGCCGACGCGCTGTCCGAGTGCTTCAGCACGCTCTGAAAGTGGCGCTCCCTTGATGGCTTCAAAGAGATGATATAGCAACTGTCCGCCATCAAGCATCGGCACCGGAAGCAGATTCAGCACACCAATGGAAATGCTGACGATTGCGAGAAACAATGCAAATGACACTGCTCCCTGATTCAGCGTCACACCTGCTCCCTCGGCCATGGTAAGCGGACCGGAAATCTGCCTCAGAGAAATGTCTCCGACGACCATTCCCCAAAGGACACGGACGGTCAATGTCGTGGCATCAATCGTACGCTCGACTGCAGCACTAACTGCATCCACGGGCTTTCGCTGTCGCGCGATCACCCAGCCCTCGCCAAGAACAGATGGGTTTACCGCAGAGATATCAATCCGACCAACCGGTCTCGCGCCAGAAACATCGCTGCGCGGTGTCACCACGATGTCGCGTTTTGCACCGCCCTGCTCCACAACCATGGTCAGCGGCAAATTGGGCGATTGCTGGATTGCGCGCGTCAGCTGGTTCCACTGCCGTATGGCTACGCCATTGACTGCAAGCACCGTATCACGCTCACGCAGGCCCGCTACGTCCGCCGGCCCACCCGCTCTAACGGTTCCGACAATTGCCGGTTGATCGAAACTGAGGCCCCATCCGCCCAAACGAGCGCCAACGCTATCGGGGCCGAAGCCACCGGTCAGGCCACGAGAAAGGGAATAGCTGCGTTCGATGCCTCGATCCTCAACATCCAGCTTCAATTGGTCATCAAACAAGTTGACCAGCAGCTCCCAGCGCACGTCTCCCCAATGGGCGACCGGACGATCATTGATGCGCAGGATTCGCTCGCCACCGTGAACGCCGGCGACGGCCGCTGGGGTATCAGCCTCCGGCGCAGCCAGAAAACTGCTGAGATCGCGGTCTGGAACTGATAGCGCGGCCGAATACAACAGAATGGCAAGAAGAAAGTTCGCCATCGGTCCCGCTGCCACGATGATTGAGCGCCTCCATAGCGACTGCCGGTTAAATGCGCCGCGTATCTCAATGTCACTCACATCAGCAAACTCGGGGTCTCGCGTGTCCAGCATTCTGACGTAGCCGCCCAGAGGTATGGCCGAGACCGCGAACTCTGTACCGCGAAAGATGCTTCGACGTCCGACCCATCGCAACAGCACTGGACCAAACCCCACCGAGAAACGGACTACCGCCACGCCGCACCACCGCGCCGCTAGATAGTGACCAAGTTCGTGGATGGTGACCAGAATCGCGACAGCGAGAAGGAATCCCAGCAACGAGCTGCCAAACACGGCCATCAGATCATCACCCCTTCAGGTAGCAGCGAGATCGCGCGCGCACGTACGCTGATGTCCTGAGCAAACACGTCGTCCATCGTGGTCGGATCAACGATGTCTATCGCCTGCATGGTCCTCTCCACAAGCGTGACTATCTCCGGAAACCGGATGGCGCCAGAGAGAAACGCGGAAACAGCAACTTCGTTGGCGGCGTTAAGCGCCAGACAGGCGCCCTGTCCGCGCCTAAGTGCCTGGTAAGCGAGCCCAAGCGCAGGAAACCGTTCTACGTCGACATCAAAAAATTGAAGCCCCCCGAGGGCAGCAAGCGACAACGACGGCAGCGACAACGACAGCCGCTCAATCGGCTGCCCCAGATTTGCTGCCGCCCTTGCCAAAGCGTGCGCAATCGGCACCTGCATGTCGGCGGGCCCAAGATGTGCAAGGATGGACCCGTCGACATATTCGACCATCGCATGAACGGTGCTGGTCGGATGAATCAATACATGGATGTCATCCGCCGGACGATTGAAGAGAAGCGCCGCCTCAATAACCTCCAGCCCCTTGTTCATCAAGGTTGCAGAATCGACGGAAATTTTGCGGCCCATCTCCCAGGTAGGATGCTTGCATGCCTCGCCAACCGTAATCGAGTCGAAGGTGCTCAGTGCGCGCGTTCGAAACGGACCTCCGGATGCTGTCAGCGTGATGGCTCTCACGGAGGAGACATCGCAGACCATCCCGTTTGCGCACTGAAACACTGCGTTGTGTTCGCTATCGATCGGCAAGATACAGGCCCCGGTCGACCGCGCCTTGTCCAACAGCAGGCGTCCGGACGCAACCAGAGCCTCCTTATTGGCCAAAAGCAGCTGTTTTCCGGCAGCGGCTGCTGCCCAGGTCGAAGGTAATCCCGCGAACCCGGAAATTCCGGCCACGACGACGTCTGAAGAGGCCGCCTGCGCGACAGCGATCACGGCGTCGGCACCGGCCTCAACGCGAACAGCCGCCCGATGCCTCGAAAGTGCCTCGCGGAGGGCCATTGCGGCCGTCATGTCCTCAACCGCACAGATAGCCGGATCAAACTCGTCAATGATGGGCAACAGGCCCTGCCAGTCGGTACGCGCCGCAACGGCAACCAGACGAAAGCGGTCTCGATGCTGACGCAATACAGCAAGCGTACTCGCGCCAATGGAACCCGTCGCACCGAGCAGCGCCACGCCAATCATCTTCTCACCATATCGGTTTGACCAGCGAGATCAGTAAAGTTGCAATCGGAAGTACCGGCAACTGGGCGTCAATGCGATCTAGTACACCACCGTGTCCGGGCAACAGCTGACTTGAATCCTTGGCGCCAGCCTGCCGCTTCAGTTGCGACTCCCAGAGGTCACCGATGACCGCAAACGCGCCCAGAAAAGCACCCGCAACAACGGCGAGCAGGCCATGGACGATCGTTGTGGCGAGCCCAAGATAAAAGGCGGCCGCGCATGTCCAGATCGCCGCTGCCGCGATTCCTCCTACAGCACCTTCGCGGGTCTTGCCGGGGCTAATGGCGGGTGCCAGCTTGACCTTTCCGAACGCTCTCCCGACAAAGTATGCAGCCACGTCAGCGACAACGGTGACGACAACAACGCCAATCAGAAATGCCATGCCAACGCGCTGCAAAACGACGGCGGACAGCCAGGCAGCACCAATCACTAGCGGTATTGCCAGCCAGCCGTACCAGGACCGCAAATCAATGCGCCTGATAGCCAGCTGACGCGGCGCGACAATGATCCAAAACGCTGCCGCGACAGAAAGGAAACCAGAGAGTACAGCTGCAAAACGAGCATCCGCAGTGAATATGCAAAAAGCCAATGCCAGGAGAACGGCGATCGACACCGCCCAGCATGCGGAAACTGTCGCCGCGTTGACATCGTGCATCAGTCGCGTTCCTTCCCAGACGGCGGCAAGACAAAACAGAGACACCAGCACGGCCCACAACGGCGTGGACCCTGTCGCCAGCGCGCCAATCACCACAACCGCCATTACCAGTGCCGTGACTACCCGGGTGTACAGATTGGAACGCTTGGGCGAGGTCGTCATGCCGAAGCCACAGACTTCACCTGCTCGCTGATCTTGCCAAACCGGCGTTCACGTGCAGCAAACCAGACCAAAGCCTCGGCAAGCTCCGTCTCACCAAAATCCGGCCACAGGGCATCAGTGAAAAACAGTTCGGTATAGGCCAGTTGCCAAAGGAGGAAATTGCTGATCCTCCTTTCGCCGCCAGTACGAATAAACAAATCGGGATCAGGCTGCCCGCTAAACGACAGGAATTCGGGAAATCGATCAACCGAGCCGGCTGCGGCGGCACGCGACACGGCCTGTTCAATGTCCCAACGTCCACCGTAGTTAACCGCAACATTGAAGCAGAGTCTGGAATTGTTGACTGTCAGTGCTTCGGCATCCGCAATCAAATCCCGGGTTTCGGCACCTAGCACCGACGTATTCCCCACAGCCCGGAAGCGGATCCCGTTGCTATGCAGTTTCTGCACCTCTTCCCGCAACGCGCGCAGGAACAAATCCATAAGAAATGACACTTCGTCAGGCGGCCGCTGCCAATTCTCACTGCTGAACGCGAAGACGGTGAGGCATTCAACGCCCCGCTCACTCGCGCCACGAATGAGCGTGCGCACCGCCTCCACGCCCTGTTTGTGTCCTGCCACGCGTGGCAGGAAGCGCCGTTGAGCCCAGCGACCATTGCCGTCCATCACTACGGCGATGTGGCGCGGAACCGGGCTAATTGCCATATGCCGTGCGTCGTGCCCGAAGTTGGCGGCGATAGCGCAGCAACCTAGACGGACAACAGTTCGGCTTCCTTTGCCGAAAACTGCTTGTCTACCTCGGCAATCGTGCGATCGGTCAATTTCTGCACATCATCCTGCGCCCGCCGCTCCTCGTCTTCTGAGATGGTCTTGGCCTTGAGCGCATCCTTCAGCGCGTTGTTGGCATCGCGGCGAACGTTACGAATGGCGACACGTGCGTCCTCTGCCTCACTTTTGACCAGCTTGACGAGTTCGCGCCGACGTTCTTCGTTCATCATCGGCATGGGAACGCGGATAACGTCGCTGTTGACGGAAGGGTTGAGACCGAGGTCGGCCTCGCGAATCGCCTTTTCAATCACCTGAATCATTTTCTTTTCGAAAGGCTGTACGCCAATCGTGCGCGCATCGAGCAAGGTGATGTTCGCCACACCATGAATGGGCGTCATCGTGCCGTAGTACTCGACCTGCACGGTATCGAGCATGCCGGAGTGTGCACGGCCGGTGCGAATCTTGGTGAAGTTGTTCTTGAGCGCTTCCAGCGCCCGTGCCATCTTTGTTTCAGCGGTTTTCTTTGTTTCAGCAATCATGATTCACTCTATCAGCAGACAACCGTCGTGCCCTCATCTTCACCGCAAACCACACGCCTGAGCGCCCCGGGGGTGAAGATACTGAACACGTTGAGTCGCAGTTGTTGATCGCGACACAGCGCCAACGCGGTCGCATCCATTACCTTCAAATTCTTTACGATGGCTTCGTCAAAAGTCAGGCTACTGTAGCGTTTGGCGGTGGGATCCTTCATCGGATCCGCCGTGTAAACGCCATCAACCTTGGTAGCCTTGAGAACCAAATCGGCATTGATTTCCCGCCCGCGCAACGCGGCTGCGGTATCGGTTGTGAAAAACGGGTTGCCGGTACCGGCACCGAAGATCACGATCTTGCCTTCTTCCAGGTAACGCAGCGCCTTGCCACGAACATACGGCTCGGCCACCTGATTGATGGTCAACGCCGATTGCACGCGCGCCGCCAACCCGGCTCGACGCAGCGCATCAGCCAACGCAAGCGCGTTCATCAGCGTGGCAAGCATGCCCATGTAGTCTGCCGTTGCCCGGTCCATGCCCGCTGCTCCGGGGGCGATCCCGCGAAAAATATTGCCGCCGCCAATGACGATCCCGATCTGGACCCCCATCTGCGAGACCTCCTTGATCTCGGCAACGATGCGATCGATTACCGCCGGATTGATGCCATAAGCATCGTCGCCCATCAGGGCTTCGCCGGAAAGTTTTAGAAGGATACGTTTGAAGGCGGGGGTCGGGCTAGGCATAACCCTGAAGTTTATCGCGGTGCCAACATTTGCGGACGACGTGAGAGGATTTTCCCCAGACGAGAAAGGCCCCGAAGGGCCTTTCTTGGGAACGAGCAGGAATGGATCTAGAGGCCCTTCGCCGCTGCTGCCACTTCCGCCGCGTAGTCCACGGCCTTTTTTTCGATCCCCTCGCCGACCAGGTACATCTGGAAGCTCTTGACCGTGGTGTTGGCAGCCTTGAGCACTTTTTCAACGGTTTGCTCTGGGTCCTTGACGAACGGCTGACCAAGCAGGGTTACCTCAGCGAGGTACTTGTTGATGCGGCCTTCCACCATCTTGGCGATGATATCGACCGGTTTGCCCGATTCAGCGGCCTGCGCTGCAAAAATCTTGCGCTCGTTTTCGATCAGTTCGGCGGGAACCTGGTCTTTGGAAACACACACTGCACGAGTGGATGCGACGGACGCCGCGAGGTGCATGGCGACATCACGGGCGATGTCAGCATTGCCGTCGTACTCGACGAGTACACCGATGCGGCCACCGCCGTGCACGTAACTGGCAACCTTGTTGCTGCCAATCCGCACGAAGCGACGGGCTGTCATGTTTTCACCGATCTTTTGCACCAGCGCAGCACGCTTCAGCTCAGCGTTTTCGCCGTCGATCGAGGTGTTCATCAGCGCCGCGACATCGCTCGGGTTTTCAGTTGCCACGTTCTTCGCGAGGGCAGCAGCCATCGCCAGTACATCGACGTTACGTGCAGCGAAATCGGTTTCGCAGTTGAACTCAACCAGCGCGCCCTGCTTCGCATCGGGCGAAACATATACACCGATGGTGCCTTCTGCGGCTTGACGGGACGCGGCCTTGCTGGCTTTCGCACCAGACTTGATGCGCAGCAGTTCCTCGGCCTTCTGGATGTCACCAGCGGTTTCGGTGAGTGCCTTCTTGCACTCCATCATGCCGAGACCGGTCATTTCACGAAGCTCTTTGACGAGCGATGCAGAAATTTCTGCCATTTTTTTCTCCAATGCACCGTGTCACGCCGAAGCGGCACAGCGCTAAAACTGTGTATCAACTCAAAGAAAAATGGGGCTCACAGGGAGCCCCAATTTCGACGGAGGCTGCTTACTGCTTGGCTTCCATGTCGGCGGGGTCAACGTCGACGAATTCTTCCGTCTGCGTTTTCACGATTTCCTGCACGGCCTGCGATTTGCCTTCGAGGATTGCATCAGCCACGCCGCGTGCGTACAGGCGGATTGCCTTGCTCGAGTCGTCATTGCCGGGGATCACGTAGTCAATGCCGTCCGGCGAGTGGTTGGTATCAACCACGCCAACGACCGGAATACCGAGCTTGGCGGCTTCCTGCACGGCGATCTTCTGATAGCCCACGTCGATGATGAACATCGCGTCCGGCAGCGCAACCATCTCCTTGATGCCGCCTATCGACGTCATCAGCTTGTCGAATTCGCGACGCAGCGTCAGCGCTTCACGCTTGTTCATGCGGTCGAGCGTGCCATCGAGGGTCATCGCCTCAAGCTCCTTCAGGCGCTTCAGCGAGCCCTTGATGGTCTTGAAGTTGGACATCATGCCGCCGAGCCAGCGGTGATCGACATACGGCATGCCAGCGCGTTGTGCTTCTTCGGCGATGATTTCGCGGGCTTGACGCTTGGTGGCGACGAACAGGATCGTGCCACGATTCGCTGCGAGGCGGCGAACGTAGGTCATGGCGGCGTTGTATTGCTCCATCGTCTTTTCGAGATTGACGATGTGAATCTTGTTGCGGGCACCGAAGATGTACGGTGCCATTTTCGGGTTCCAGAAACGCGTCTGGTGACCGAAATGAACTCCGGCCTCCAGCATCTGGCGCATTGTTGCGGACATGGATTTTCTCCTGGTGGGTTTGACCTCCACTCGCCAGCGTCACCCCGAATTTCGCGGAATTTTCCGCGTCGTTGCATGGCTGACACCCATCAGATCGTGCGAGTGTGTGGATTTGTCCAATGTGGACAGCCAATGATTATAACTGTTTTCAGGACATCATGCGCGCCTGCC
>CAYMSY010000026.1:0-4334 GCA_964393195.1 uncultured Alcaligenaceae bacterium
AGTCCCCCCGCGAATCCTGCGTGCGCAATGAGGCGCGAGAGGAGCTGCATCAGAGCGTCAGGCGCCGTACCCGCATATGCATTGACCGAGGCGCCTGCAAACAAATGCGCTCGCCAGAGGTAGTACGCACAGGCGAGCGCGATGTGCGCCACGATCAGGGGCCAGCGGGCATGCAGCGCAATGCGCACACGCGCGGGCCAGGCCGTTTGATGTGCGGTGTCTGTTTGAGTGCCTCCGATCTCACCGGAGACGCTGATGACGATGACCCAAAGCGGCAGGATGATGGCGCTTTCCTTGCTGGCATACGCTGCGGCCGCAGCCAGAAGGCTGACCGCAAACCAGCGATCGAACCAGTTGCTCTTGAGCACACACCAGAGCGCCACGAGCATGCCGAGCGTCGCCCAGCCGTCAAATCTGCCCACGAGCCAGATGGTGACCTCTGGCGCCCACGGCATCAGCAGGAACACGGCAAACGCCGCTGCTCCGGCGAGCGGGGCGCGAGTCAGTCTTGCCGAAATCAGCCCCGTAAACGTGGCGCAGCCAAGATGCAACAGCAGATTGGTCAGCCGCCAGGCTTCGGAAAGATTGCCCCACAGCAGGGCGTCCACACCAAAACTCGCGTACGGCAGCGGCCGCCACATGAGGGACCCCGGCCACAGCGGACCGACGATCCGCGCCGCCATGTCTGCGAACAGCGTGTGTTGCGCCGCGCGCTCCGGCAGTTCTACTAGCAGGCCGAGATCGTCAGCGAAGCCGGTCAGCGTCAGCGCATGGCGGTGCGACCAGACGAACAGTATCAGCGCGAAAAAGACCAACGCACGCGGTCCCCAGCCGCGTCCGGGTTGTGTCATGCCACGGCCGCTCGGTTCGACAGCCGCCGGATGATGGCGCTCAGGCCTTTCAGGATGAAGCGGATCAGAAACACGAGCAACACGATGAATACGAGCAGCAGCAGCAGAAACACGATCGGGTTGGCGATCGCCAGCGCGAGCCCGCCAGCCACCATTGATTCTTCGGCGATCGAGAGGCCGATGTTGGTGAAGGGTTCCGGCGAAGTGTTGACCGCCGCGCGCGTTCCGGCCTTGCCAAAGTGAGTGCCCGCTGTCAGCGTACCGCCGATGATTGCAGCGGCCATCGCCACACCTTGTCCGCTGTCGCCAAGCATTCCAGCGGCCAGCGCAGCGCCGGCGGGAATGCGCAGAAAGGTGTGTACTGCGTCCCAGATGCTGTCCAGCCAGGGGATCTTGTCGGCGAAGAATTCAATGAAGGTCATGAACCCGGCAGCCCCCAGAACAATCGGGTTCGCGAGAATCTTGAGCGTCTCTGGCAACGGCACATAGCCGAACTTGCCAAGCACGCCGACAACAAAAACGACAAGGTAGAGCCGCAGCCCGGCGCCCCAGGCCATCGCCGCCGACATCGCGAGTTCGGGTAAATGATTTTGCAGCCAGTCCACGAACGCGCTCCTTATGCCTGGGGCCGCTGCGTCAGCGCGCGACCGATCCCCGCCGTGGCGGGGCCCCTCTCTCCGCTTCGCTCCGTCGCTCGCTTCCTTGCCCAGGCCATAGCGGCCGACATCGCAAGCTCGGGTAAGTGCTTTTGTAGCCAGTCCATTGCCTTTTCTCCTGCCCGAAACGAGCGGCGAAGCCACAACGCGGGGAAACCCTCGTTGGTGTACAGTTCGCGCTGTATCAATAAGGAGGGAAGTATGGATTACATCATTTTGGCGCTCGTGGGGCTTGTAGTCGGCGCGATTGCCAAATTTCTGGTACCAGGAAAACAGGGCGGCGGCATCATCGTGACGGCGCTGTTGGGCGTGGTGGGTTCACTCCTCGGCACCTTGGGCGGACAGCAGCTCGGGATCGTTTCCAAAGCAGCGGGCACGCACTGGATTGCCTCCATTGTCGGTGCGATCGTGGTGGTGTTCGTCTACAGCCTTTTGACCAAAAAATCGGACGCCGGTTAGTCAACAGCTTTTTCCTGAGAAGGCTATCCACAAAGGGTTGAAGGCTATTTTTGTCAGATATTGACTTTCTTCATTTTGTCGCTTTGAGCCCTTTTCCGTTAAGGCTTTACCTGAAAAGCTGATAGTCAGCAGTGCATGAAAAAAGCCGGGCAAGCCCGGCTTTTTCACATCCAGCGGACTGGATTATTCTGCTTTTGCTTCCTCAGCAACTGCCGCATCAGCCGAAGCTGGGCGATCCATCAGTTGCACGAGTGCCATCGGAGCGTTGTCGCCCTGACGGAAGCCGAACTTGAGGATTTGCACATAGCCGCCGTTGCGGGCAGCGTAGCGCGGGCCGAGCTCGTTGAACACCTTGCCGACAATCTCGCGATCGCGCAGGCGATCAAATGCCAGACGGCGATTGGCCAGCGACGGCTTCTTGCCGAGCGTGATGAGCGGTTCGACGACGCGGCGCAGCTCTTTGGCTTTTGGCAGCGTGGTGCGAATCACTTCATAGCGAAGCAACGCGGTTGAAAGATTCCGCAACAGTGCCTGACGATGGGCGCTGGTTCGGTTGAGTTTGCGCAGTCCGTGACCGTGACGCATGGTTCTTCTCCTGGTCCGCTCTTAGTTGCCGCCGCGATCGAGACCAGCCGGAGGCCAGTTGTCGATCTTGGTGCCCAGCGCGAGGCCGCGCTGCGAGAGGACTTCTTTAATTTCGTTAAGCGATTTGCGGCCAAGGTTCGGAGTCTTCAGAAGCTCCGTTTCGCTGCGCTGCACCAGATCGCCGATGTAGTGAATATTTTCTGCTTTGAGGCAGTTGGCCGAACGAACGGTGAGTTCGAGGTCGTCCACAGGCTTGAGCAGGACCGGGTCGAACGACGCCGTAGCGCGTTCAAGTGCCGGCATGTCAGTGCCTTTGAGATCAGCAAACGCGGAGAGTTGGTCCACGAGGATGCTGGCCGCATAGCGAACCGCACCTTCAGGCTCAATCGCGCCGTTGGTTTCGATGTCGAGCACGAGCTTGTCGAGATCGGTGCGCTGCTCAACGCGAGCGGACTCAACCAGATAGCTCACGCGCTTGACCGGGCTGAACGAAGCGTCGAGCAGGATCGAGCCCACTTTACGATTGCCAGTCTGGCCAGCCGCCGTACGCACCGTTGCCGGTACATAACCACGACCACGCTCAACCTTGATTTCGAGTTCGAGTTTGCCGCCCTGGGTCAAGGTCGCAATCAGGTGTTCCGGATTGACGATCTCGACTTCGTGTGACGATTCGATATCAGCGGCGGTCACGGGACCAGCGCCTTCTTTCTTCAGCGTCAGCACCGCGTTGTCACGGTTGTGCAGCTTGATGACCACGCCTTTGAGATTCAAAAGCAGATCAACAACGTCTTCCTGCACGCCTTCGAGCGCCGAATACTCATGCACGACACCCGTGATAGACACTTCGGTCGGCGCATAGCCGGGCATCGACGACAGCAACACGCGGCGAAGCGCATTGCCCAGCGTGTGGCCGTAGCCACGCTCAAACGGCTCCATCACCACGCGAGCGGATGACGGGCTGGTAGCTTGAACCTCAATGTTGCGCGGTTTCAAAAAAGCAGTACTTTGCATACGCGTCCTTTACAGTGAGGGAATTCGATTACTTCGAGTACAACTCGACGACCAAGCTTTCGTTGATGTCGGATGCGAACTCACTGCGGTCAGGCGCGTGCTTGAACGTGCCCTTCATCTCTTTGGTGTTGACATCAACCCAGCCCGGGAAGCCAATGCGCTCAGCCAGTGCGACCGAGTCGATGATGCGCGCTTGCGCTTTCGACTTGTCGCAGACGCTGACCACGGCATTCGGCGAAATGATCGCCGACGGGATGTTGCACATCTTGCCGTCAACGAGGATCGCCTTGTGGCTGACCAGTTGGCGAGCTTCGGCGCGCGTGGAGCCGAAGCCCATGCGATACACCACGTTGTCGAGACGCGATTCGAGCAGTTTCAACAGGTTTTCACCGGTCGAACCCTTGCGACGCGCTGCTTCTGCAAACGTACGGCGGAATTGACGCTCGAGGATGCCATAGATACGACGCAGCTTCTGCTTTTCGCGAAGCTGCAAACCGTAGTTCGACATGCGTTGACCCGACTTCGCACCATGCTGACCCGGCGCAGCGGCCAGTTTGCATTTGCTGTCGAGCGAGCGACGAGCGCTCTTCAGGAATAGATCGGTGCCCTCACGACGGGAGAGCTTGCACTTGGGGCCGGTATAACGTGCCATGTGTTTTCTCCAGTGTGATTACATGCGACGACGTTTGGGCGGACGGCAGCCGTTATGCGGCACCGGCGTCACGTCGGAAATGCTGGTCACCTTGATGCCCAGCGCGTTCAGTGCACGGAC
>CAYMSY010000026.1:4434-16390 GCA_964393195.1 uncultured Alcaligenaceae bacterium
ACGTTCTTCTTGACTTTTTTGCGGGCGCGGGCAGCGGCCGCATTCTTTGAGGATGCTTGAGCCATGATCTGTTCTTAGCCTTTCTTGCCTGCAATCGCCTTGCGCGGACCTTTGCGTGTGCGCGCATTGGTGCGGGTGCGCTGGCCGCGTGCGGGCAGGCCCTTGCGGTGACGCGTGCCGCGATAGCAGCCGAGATCGATCAGGCGCTTGATGCTCATCGTGACTTCGCGGCGAAGATCACCTTCAACGGTGAATTTGCCGATCTGTTCGCGCAGCTTGTCGAGCTCTGCATCGGTCAAGTCCTTGACCTTCTTCGTCTGCGGAACACCTGCCTCATCGCAAACTTTGCGAGCACGGGTGTTGCCGATACCAAAGATTGCAGTCATGGCAACCCAGGCGTGTTTGTGATTGGGGATATTGACCCCGGCGATACGTGCCATCGTTGGTCTCCTTCCCGATTAACCCTGGCGCTGCTTGTGACGCGGATCCGTACAGATCACGCGGACCACGCCTTTGCGGCGAATGATCTTGCAGTTGCGGCAAATTTTCTTTACCGAAGCATTGACTTTCATTTGTCGTTTCCTGTTTCTGGTTATTTGGCGCGGAATGTGATCCGTGCCCGTGTCAAGTCATACGGTGTCATATCGACCGTTACCTTGTCACCCGGCAATATCTTTATGTAGTTCATGCGCATCTTGCCGGAGATGTGCCCTAGGACAACGTGCCCGTTCTCTAACTTCACACGAAATGTTGCGTTGGGCAACATTTCGAGGATTTCGCCCTGCATCTGGATGGTGTCTTCTTTCGCCATGCGCTTAGACTTTTAATCCACCCTTCAGGTTAGCTTTGCGCAGCAGACTGTCATACTGCTGCGACATCATGTAGGCCTGTACCTGAGTCATGAAGTCCATCGTCACAACGACAACAATCAACAGCGAGGTACCGCCAAAGTAAAACTGTACGTTCCATGCGCTGATCAAGAATTCCGGAATCAGGCAGACGACGGTGATGTAGATCGCACCGATCAGCGTCAACCGCGTCGTGATCTTCTCGATGTACTTTGCGGTTTGATCGCCCGGCCGGTAGCCCGGGATGAACGCGCCACCCTTTTTCAGGTTCTCTGCTGTTTCCTTCGGGTTGTACTGAATCGCCGTATAGAAAAAGCAGAAGAAGATGATTAACGCGGCGTACACAATCATGTGCACTGGCTGTCCCGGTCCCAATGCATTGGCGATGTCACGCAACCAGTTCGGCCCGACGCCTGGCCCCATAAATCCAAGGATGGTCGGGACGAAAAGAATCAGACTCGACGCGAAGATCGGTGGAATCACCCCTGCCATGTTGAGCTTCAAGGGCAGATGCGAGCTCTGGCCGCCGTAGACCTTGTTGCCCACTTGACGCTTGGCGTAATTCACCAGCACCTTGCGCAACGCACGTTCGAAGAACACAACAGCGGCGGTAACAACTACCACCAGCGCGATCAGGAACAGCAACTTGAGAATACTCAGGTTACCGGACGATTGCAGTTCCAGTGTGTTTTTCAATGCAGCAGGCAGGCCCGCAGCAATACCGGCAAAAATCAACAACGAAATTCCGTTGCCCAAGCCACGCTCGGTAATCTGCTCGCCCAGCCACATCAGGAACATGGTCCCGGTTACAAGCGTCACGGCAGTAATGATGCGGAACGTGAGCCCCGGATCCATCACCAGACCAGGCTGGCTTTCCAGCGCAATGGCAATACCCATCGCCTGAAAGAACGCCAGCACCAGGGTGCCGTAGCGGGTGTACTGGGTAATCTTGCGACGGCCAGCTTCGCCTTCTTTCTTCAGCGCTTCCAGCGACGGCACAACGACCGACGCCAGCTGCATGATGATCGACGCGGAGATGTAGGGCATGATGCCCAACGCAAGAATCGAGAAGCGCTGCAATGCGCCGCCCGAAAATACGTTGAACAGACCCAGGATGCCGCTTTGCTGTGACTTGAAGAGTTCTTCAAGCACAGACGCGTTGATACCCGGCACCGGTACATGGGTACCAATACGGTAGACAATCAACGCTCCCAGCAAGAACAAAAGGCGACGCTTGAGGTCGCCATATTTGTTGCCGGATTTTTGAGCTGGGTTTAACGCCACGCGTGATTCCTGATTAGTTCAGACAGCAGTTACTTGGCCGCAGCCGGCGTCTTGGCCTGAAGCTTGCCTTTGGGCGCTTCAGGCGCATCGACGACAGTACCGCCAGCCGCGATGATTGCCTTGCGTGCGTTCGCCGTTGCCGCGATGCCATTGAGCGTCACCGCAACCTTGATTTCTCCGCCGCCAATCACCTTGACCATCTTTGCGTCATTTGCGATCGCTCGTGCCGCTTTCAACGCCAGCAGGTCCACTTCAGTCAGTCCGAGCTTGGCCAGCGTGCCGACCGTGATTTCTGCACGGAAGTCGCGCATCAGGGAAGTGAAGCCCCGCTTCGGCAGACGGCGATGCAGAGGCATCTGACCGCCTTCGAAGCCGATCTTGCGCGACGCGCCAGAACGTGATTTTTGCCCGTTGTGACCACGTCCACCGGTCTTACCGAGGCCGCTGCCCATGCCGCGACCAACGCGACGACGGTTTTTCTTGGAGCCCTCAGCGGGCTTGATCGTATTGAGTTGCATATCGATACTCTCTGGCAGCTTAAGCAACGGCTACGACGAGATGGCGAACTGCGTTCACCATGCCGCGCGTTGAAGGCGTGTCAATGACTTCGCGAATCTGGCCCATTTTCTTGAGGCCAAGACCTTTTACGGTCGCGACGTGCTCGGATTTGGCGCCGATCGGTGACTTGACCAACTTTATTTTGAACATCTTGTCAGCCATGATCAGGCCTCCGACAATTGTTCAACGCTGAGGCCGCGCTTGGCAGCGATTTCAGCAGGTGTATTTACACGCTCGAGTGCGTCAAGCGTTGCCCGAACCACGTTGTAGGGATTGGTGGGGCCGAAGCATTTGGCGAGCACATTGGTGACGCCAACGACTTCAAAGACCGCGCGCATCGCGCCACCGGCGATTACGCCAGTACCATCAGACGCGGGCTGGATCAATACGGTTGTTGCGCCGTGCTTGCCGGTCACCGCGTGATGTACGGTGCCCGACTTGAGGCTGACCTTGATCATCTGGCGACGAGCTTGCTCCATCGCTTTTTGAACACCGACCGGCACCTCTTTCGACTTGCCTTTGCCCATACCGACGCGACCATCGCCATCACCGACAACCGTCAATGCAGCGAAAGCCATGATGCGACCGCCTTTCACCACTTTGGTGACGCGGTTCACGCTGATCATCTTCTCGCGAAGGCCATCAGAGGGTTCGTCTTTTTGCTGTACTTGGGGACGTGCCATCCGAGTACTCCTTAAAACTTGAGGCCGCCGGCGCGCGCTGCTTCAGCGAGAGCCTTGACGCGACCGTGATATTGGTAACCAGAACGATCAAAAGCAACGACCTCAACGCCGGCTGCCTTTGCCTTTTCGGCGATACGCGTACCTACCAGCTCAGCGGCGGCCTTGTTACCGCCATTCTTGAGCTGCGCGCGCACATCCGCCTCAGCGGTCGACGCGCTGGCCAGCACCTTGCTGCCGTCACCTGAAATGACTTGCGCGTAAATATGCGTATTGCTGCGGAACACCGCCAGACGCGTAGCCTGCAGCGCAGTCAGGCGCAGGCGCGTCTGCCGGGCGCGGCGAATACGGGCGACTTGTTTGCTCTTATTCATAGCGTTGCCCTGCCTTATTTCTTCTTGGTTTCTTTGAGGGTGACGACCTCGTCGGAGTAGCGAACGCCCTTGCCTTTGTACGGCTCTGGCGGACGGTACGCGCGAACTTCGGCGGCTACCTGGCCAACCTGTTGACGGTCAGCCCCCTTGATGATGATTTCGGTCTGCGTCGGGGTTTGCACGGTGACGCCAGCAGGCATCTTGTGCGCAACCGGATGCGAGAAACCAAGCGTCAGGTTCAGTGTGTCCCCGGCAGCAGCAGCACGATAGCCCACGCCGACCAGGTTGAGTTTCTTTGAGAAACCTTCGGATACGCCACGAACCATGTTGTTGACCAGCGCACGGCAGGTGCCGGACATGGCGCGACTGTGCTGGTCACCGTTAGCGGCGCTGAACACAATCTTGTTCTCCTGGCGCTCAATCTTGACCGAGCCGCCGAAGTCGTGGGACAGGGAACCGAGCGGCCCCTTGACATCGACACGGCCGCCGGCCAGCGCAACTTCTACCTTGGCCGGAATCTCTACGGGGTATTTAGCAATACGTGACATGCAATTCCCCTTAAGCGACCGTGCAGAGCACTTCGCCGCCCATACCCAGGCTGCGTGCTTTGCGGTCAGTCATTACGCCCTTGGGCGTCGACACGATGGCGACACCGAGGCCGTTCATCACGCTCGGCAGGTCATCCTTGCCACGGTAAATCCGCAGGCCAGGCTTGCTCACACGCTGAATCGCCTCAATGACAGGGCGACCAGCGTAGTACTTGAGACCGATTTCGAGTTCGGCGATCTTGGTGGAATCACCGGCGATCTTGAAGTCTTCGATATAGCCTTCGTCCTTAAGGACACGGGCGATTGCGGTCTTGACCTTGGAGGCAGGCATCGACACCGATACTTTTTCCATGGCCTGCGCATTGCGGATGCGCGTCAACATGTCTGCGATGGGATCGGACATACTCATTGCCGAATCTCCTTACCAGCTAGCTTTGGTGAGACCAGGAATCTCACCGCGGAATGCAAGCTCGCGCACTTTGTGGCGCGCGAGGCCGAATTTGCTGAATACGCCACGCGGGCGACCGGTCAGCTGGCAACGATTGCGCAGACGGGTCGGGTTAGCGTTACGCGGCAGCGCCTGAAGCTTGGCGCGTGCATCTGCATGCGCTTCTTCACCGGCTTTACTATCAGCAATGATGGCCTCGAGTGCCGCACGCTTTTTTGCGTACTTGGCGACGAGGTCACGACGTTTTTGTTCGCGATTGATGGTGGCGAGTTTAGCCATTTCTTGATCCTCGCTTATCCGCGGAAAGGGAAACGGAACGCGGCCAGCAGGGCCTTCGCTTCGTCGTCGGTTTTAGCGGTGGTGGTGAACGTAATATTCATGCCACGCACTGCGTCAATCTTGTCGTACTCGATTTCCGGGAAAATGATCTGCTCTTTAACACCGAGGTTAAAGTTGCCGCGACCATCAAAACCGCGCGGCGAGATGCCGCGGAAGTCACGAACGCGCGGCAGCGCAACGTTCACGAAGCGGTCGAGGAACTCGAACATCTGCTTGTTGCGCAGCGTAACCATCGTGCCGACAGGATAGCCTTCGCGAATTTTGTAGTTCGCGATAGCTTTCTTGGCCTTGGTGATGACCGGCTTCTGACCGACGATAGCCGTCAGGTCCTTGGTGGCGTGATCAAGAATCTTCTTGTCACCCACTGCCTCTCCGACGCCCATGTTGACCACGATCTTGGTCAAACGCGGCACCTGCATCACCGACTTGTAGCCGAATTGCTTGACCAGCGCGGGGACGATTTCCTTGCGGTATTGCTCTTGTAGACGAGCCATTTTTTTCTCCCCGCCTAGACCGGTTGACCGGTCGATTTGAAGACGCGCTGCTTGCGGCCATCGTCAAGCGATTTGATCGCGACGGCATCCGCTTTTTGCGTGCTTGCGTTGTAGATTGCAACGTTGGCAGCGGAAATTGCTGCATCTTTCGTCACGATACCGCCCACTTCATTCTTCATGGGGTTCGGACGCACGTTACGCTTGACCTGGTTGATACCAGCAACGATCAGCGAGCCATCAAGCACGCGCACGACTTCGCCGCGCTTGCCCTTGTCCCGACCGGTCGTTACGACGACAGTGTCGCCCTTGCGAATTTTTTGCATGATTATTCCGCCTTCGCCTTAAAGCACTTCAGGCGCGAGGGACACGATCTTCATGAACTTTTCGGTACGCAATTCGCGCGTGACCGGTCCAAAGATGCGCGTGCCGATCGGCTCGAGCTTTGCGTTAAGAATAACGACAGCGTTGTTGTCAAACTTGACAAGCGAACCATCGTTACGACGAATACCTTTGGCCGTGCGGACTACAACTGCGTTGTAAACCTCGCCCTTTTTGACGCGACCACGCGGCTGCGCATCCTTGATGCTCACCTTGATCACGTCGCCAATGCTGGCATAACGGCGCTTCGACCCGCCGAGCACCTTGAAACACATGACGCGGCGAGCGCCCGTGTTGTCGGCGACGTCGAGCATCGACTGCATTTGAATCATATTTACTTTCTCTCCAACTTACCTCAAAACCTGATTCACCACGGTTTCGAGAAGTCTTGGGGCCCTACCTCCGACGCTAGCCGGCGGCGTGCTGGGCACGTTTTGCATTGCGACAATCAGTTGCTATGCGCACGGAGCGCTCACAAAAATTGCCAAGCCTTGAAGTATGTCATGTTGGATCGCACGTGTCAACACTTTGCGATGTAAATGACGCTAAATCACTCGCCGTTCTGGCGAAAAATTGAAGCAGCGTTTTATCGAAAGACCCATTCAGTAAGGGCTAAAAGCCTGATTTTTATGTTTATCGACTTTACCCGAATTGGGCCGTATGGCCCGATGAAATGGCGGTCCTCATAAAAAGCTGTTGATTGAGCTGAACAAAATCACCGCTGTGCGATCCGAACGAATTGGATGAAAAGCGTTCCTGGCGACCAAGCTATGCCAAACCTGCTTGTCGCCGACACTTGGTGGGCAGTCGAATTGGGGCCTTGCTGACCGGAGCGGCCTGCCTTCCCTGACTGGCAAAAGACTAGCCAAAGAAAAAGGCAGCCAAAGCTGCCTTTTCATACCGGCGACAAAGGAGGCTTATGCCTTCTCGATCACTTTCGACACGGCCCAGGACTTGGTCTTGGAAAATGGACGGCACGCCTTGATCTCCACCAGATCGCCCATTTTGGCAGTACTGGTTTCGTCATGAGCATGATATTTCTGCGACTTGGTTACAACCTTGCCGTAGAGCGGGTGCTTGACGCGACGCTCAACGAGAACGGTTACGGTCTTCGTCATCTTGTCGCTGACGACGCGACCGGTTTCGGTTGCGATCAGCGGTTGCTTCGCGGGCGTTGCTGCTGTTGCTGCTGCATCACTCATTTGCTTGCTGCCTTCTGTGTGAGCACCGTCTTAACCCGGGCGATGTCACGGCGAATGTTACCCAGCTGGCTCGTGTTGGTGAGCTGCTGGGTCGCCTTTTGCATGCGCAGGCTGAAGTGCGTCTTGTAGAGATCGCCGAGTTCTTTGTTGAGATCGGCTTCCGACTTAGCGGTCAAATCTTTGGTCTTCATGTTCTTAGCCCACCAGACGTTGAACAAACGTCGTTGCGATTGGCAATTTGGCAGCGGCGAGCAGGAATGCCTCGCGCGCCAGCGTTTCTTCGACGCCGTCCATTTCGTAGAGCACCTTGCCGGGCTGAATTTCAGCGACGTAGTACTCCGGGTTACCTTTGCCGTTACCCATGCGGACTTCGGCAGGTTTCTTGGAGATCGGTTTGTCCGGGAAAATGCGGATCCAGATGCGGCCACCACGTTTGATGTGGCGACTGATCGCGCGACGCGCAGCTTCGATTTGACGTGCCGTCAGGCGGCCACGGCTGGTGGCCTTGAGGCCGAATTCGCCGAAGCTCACCTTGTTGCCGCGCGTTGCCAGGCCCTTGTTGCGGCCCTTTTGTTCCTTGCGGTATTTTCTTCTAGCCGGCTGTAGCATTTCTTACTCCTGCAGGGCGACGGGGACGACGTGGCTGCGTCGGCTCTTCTGCCGGTGCACCCGCTGCGTTATCGGCAGCGGCGAGACCGAGGTTTTCGCCTTTGAATACCCAAACTTTGATGCCGATGATGCCGTAGCTCGTCTTGGCTTCCGAGAAGCCGTAGTCGATGTCGGCACGCAGCGTGTGCAGCGGCACGCGGCCTTCGCGATACCACTCGGTACGCGCGATTTCTGCACCGTTCAGACGGCCGGCACTCATGATCTTGATGCCCTGGGCGCCAAGACGCATGGCGTTCTGCATCGCACGTTTCATGGCGCGGCGGAACATGATGCGCTTTTCGAGCTGCTGGGCAATCGAGTCGCCGATCAGCTGTGCGTCGGTTTCCGGTTTACGAACTTCTTCGATGTTGAGTGCGATTTCGCAGTTCATCATCTTGCGAAGCTGTGCACGCAGCGCTTCGATATCCTCGCCTTTTTTACCGATCACGACACCCGGGCGGGCGCTGTGAATGGTGATGCGGGCGTTCTTGGCTGGACGCTCAATGGTGACTTTGCTGACATTGGCGTTTTTCAGCTTCTTCAACAGGAAAGTGCGGACTTTGTAGTCTTCGTTGAGCTTGTCGGCGAAGTTCTTGCTACTCGCGTACCATTTCGAGGTCCAGGCACGGGACACCGCAAGGCGGAATCCGGTTGGATTGATTTTTTGACCCATACGAACCTCTAGTTCCCGACGGTCACATGAATGTGACAGGTTTGTTTGAGAAGACGTGCGCCACGCCCTTTTGCGCGCGCCGCAAAGCGGCGCATGACGACGGCCTTGTCGACATAAATCGACTTGACTTTCAGTTCGTCAATATCGGCGCCGTCATTGTGCTCGGCATTGGCGATCGCGGACTCGAGAACCTTCTTGATCAGAACAGCCGACTTCTTCGGACTGAACGTGAGCAGGTTAAGCGCCTTGGCGACTGGCAGGCCGCGCACCTGGTCGGCGACCAGGCGTGCTTTCTGGTCGGAGACCGGCGCGGCTTTCATGATGGCAATAGTTTGCATGTCAGCCCCTTACTTCTTCGCGACTTTTTTGTCGGCCGGATGACCTTTGAACACACGCGTGAGCGCGAATTCACCCAGCTTGTGGCCAACCATCTGGTCAGACACATAAACCGGAACGTGCGCCTTGCCATTGTGCACGGCAATCGTCAGGCCCACGAAATCGGGAGTGACGGGTGAGCGACGCGACCAAGTCTTGATCGGCTTCTTGTCATTTTTGGCGAGGGCCACTTCGACCTTTTTCGCCAGATGCCCGTCGACGAACGGGCCTTTCTTAACGGAACGTGCCATAGTGATTAACCCTTCTTAGCCGCGTGACGTGTACGCACGATCATGCTGCTGGTGCGCTTGTTACTGCGCGTCTTGAACCCTTTGGCCTTCTGGCCCCACGGCGAAACGGGGTGCATACCACCGTTCGTGCGGCCGCCCATCGGGTGATCCACCGGGTTCATCGAAATTGCGCGCACTGTCGGGCGGATGCCGCGCCAGCGATTTGCGCCGGCCTTGCCAATTACGCGGAGCGAGTGCTCACCGTTACCGACTTCGCCAATGGTTGCACGGCAGTCGACGTGCACTTTGCGCACTTCGCCTGAACGCAGACGAATCTGCGCGTAGATGCCTTCACGAGCCATCAGTTGTACCGAGGCACCCGCCGAGCGCGCAATCTGTGCGCCCTTGCCAGGCTGCAATTCAACCGCGTGAATTGTCGTACCCACCGGGATATTGCGGATCGGGAGCGCGTTGCCGACTTTGATCGCCGCTTCTGCGCCGCTCTGTACGCTGTCGCCAGCAGACAGACCTTTCGGTGCCAACACGTAACGGCGCTCGCCGTCCGCGTAGAGAACCAGCGCAATGAACGCACTGCGATTGGGATCGTACTCAAGGCGTTCGACCTTCGCAGGTACACCATCCTTGTTACGACGGAAGTCGATGATGCGATAGTGATGCTTGTGACCACCGCCCTTGTGACGAGTCGTGATGTGGCCGTTATTGTTGCGACCAGACCCACGTTTCTGTGCGACGAGCAACGGAGCATACGGATCGCCCTTGTGCAGATCGGGATTAACGACCTTGATCAGCGAGCGGCGGCCCGGGGAAGTCGGTTTGACTTTAATGAGTGCCATGATTGATTAAGCCTCCCCGCCAAAATTGATTTCTTGACCGGGCTTGAGCGATACGTAAGCGCGACGAGTGTCCTTGCGGCGCCCCAACGAACGGCCAAAACGCTTGACCTTGCCCGGGCGATTGAGCATCTGGACGCTCTCAACCTGCACTTTGAAAAGCAGCTCCACTGCAGCCTTGACTTCAGGCTTGGTGGCGTCCGGCAATACATCGAAAACGACCTGTTCGTTCTTTTCGGCAACGAAGGTGCTCTTCTCGGAGATCACCGGTGCACGAAGAACGGTCATCAAACGATTTTGATTCATTTGTATGACTCCTCAATCTTGGCAATAGCCGCTTTGGTAAGCAGCACACGGTTGAAAGCGAGCAAGCTCACGGGATCAACGTTGTGTGCGGCGATAACGGCGAGGTGCGGCAGGTTGCGTGATGCGAGATAGACATTGTTGTCTACGCTGTCCATAACGATCAGCGCGTCGCTTACGCCCATTCCCTTCAATGCGCCGGCAACCAGCTTCGTCTTGGGTGCATCGACAGCAAACGATTCGACAACGTGAAGGCGATCTTCGCGCACGAGTTGCGAAAGGATGGCCGCCATGCCGGCACGGTACATCTTGCGATTTACCTTGTGCGTGAAGTTTTCGTCCGGTTTGTTCGGAAACGCGCGGCCACCGCCACGCCAGATAGGACTGGAGGTCATACCGGCGCGGGCGTTGCCCGTACCCTTTTGCTTCCACGGTTTCTTGGTCGAGTGGCGGACTTCGGCGCGCGTCTTCTGTGCGCGATCGGCGCTACGGCCGTTGGCCTGGTAGGCAACGACGACCTGATGAATCAGGGCTTCGTTGTACTCGCGACCGAAGATCTCGTCCGATGCGGACATCGTCGTTGCCGACTTGCCCTGTGCGTCAATAACTTGCAATTCCATCGTTAGCTCCTTACTGTGGGGCTGACGAGAACGTGACCGCCCGCCGCGCCGGGAATTGCGCCCTTGATGAGCAACAAACCACGTGCAGCATCAATGCGTACGACCTTGAGGCCTTGAATCGTGCGCTGCGCGTTGCCATGCTGACCAGCCATGCGCTTGCCAGGGAACACGCGCCCCGGATCCTGCGCCATACCGATTGAGCCTGGTGCACGGGTCGTAACCGAGTTGCCGTGCGAAGCGCGATTGGAACTGAAATGATGGCGACGAATGACGCCAGTGAAACCGCGACCTTTGGTGGTGCCGGTCACATCCACTTCCTGACCGACCGTGAATGTTTCAACACCGACCACGGAACCGGCTTTCAGTTCGCCTGCGTCAGCGCGAAATTCGCGCGTGACAGCACCGGACTGCACACCTGCTTTGGCAAAGTGACCTGCCTGAGCCTTGTTGACGCGTTTTGCGCGTTTGTCACCAAAGGTCAGTTGCAGGCCTGCGTAGCCGTCAATTTCAGCAGTTTTAACTTGCGAAACACGGTTGTTACTAACGTCTATCACGGTAACAGCGGTAGCTGATCCGTCATCATTAAAGACGCGCGTCATGCCGACTTTGCGTCCGATGAGTCCTAGACTCATGGTTCACCTCTTCTTTCTTGCCGTGCTCCTTGCGAAGCCCGGTGCCGGTTTCAATTGACCGGCATCGCTTTGGGGTAGCGGTTCAGTGTTTACTGAACCTTGATTTCAACGTCGACACCCGCCGGCAGGTCCAGCTTCATGAGTTGATCGACAGTCTTGTCATTGGGATCCAGAATGTCCATCAAACGCTGATGGGTTCTGATTTCAAACTGGTCGCGCGATGTCTTGTTGACGTGCGGTGACCGAAGTACATCGAAGCGTTCAATGCGGGTCGGCAGCGGCACCGGGCCGCGGACGATGGCGCCAGAGCGCTTGGCGGTCTCGACAATCTCCGAAGCAGACTGATCAATCAGCTTGTAGTCGAAGGCCTTGAGACGAATACGGATTTTCTGATTTTGCACGTTAGTCGTCCTGGATTACTTCAGGATTTTGGAGACGACGCCGGCGCCGACGGTACGACCGCCCTCACGG
>CAYMSY010000027.1:0-16264 GCA_964393195.1 uncultured Alcaligenaceae bacterium
CACTTGATTCCGGCGGTCAGCCGAAGGGCTGGATGACGCCAGAAAATGCGGCCTGCCAGTACGCTCGCGGCTCCGTCGTCTGGTCTCTCGGCCAGGTTATCTTCACCTTTCGCGGCGGCATTCAGCGCAAGAATGGCGAGCGCAGCGTGATTGAGGTGGCCTCCATCATCGCCTGTGAAGGCGAACACAAGCACAGCACCTGGAGCCCCGTTTCGGCGCTGCCCGGTCGCGACAATCGTCTGCTGTTTTCGCGCGATCGTCATCTTTGCGCTTATTGCGGCGATGAATTCCCGGAGTCCGAGCTCACGCGTGACCACATCATTCCGCGCTCGCAAAACGGCAAGGACACGTGGGAAAACTGCGTGACCGCCTGCCGCGACTGCAACCTTGACAAAGCGGGCCGCACACCGGAGCAGGCGGGGCTGCGGTTGCTTTACGTGCCCTACCGGCCGGTCAAGAGCGAGAAGCTGATTCTCGCCAATCGCCACATCCTCGCCGATCAGATGGAATATCTGCAAGCGCTCGCCAAGACGCACAAGAAGATGATGCGCGCGGCGTAACTGCCCGCATCACCGTTGCGCTCCACCTGTTGCTCAATTGCATTCCGGGACAAGTCCGGATTTGATCACTATTGTTCAATTGAACCGTTGCCGGCTGGCGACGCTGCGCAGACACTATGATTCAGATTCTGATGCATGATTCTTGAGGAGGAAATCACATGCTTAAGTCGAACAAACGTCGCCAACTGATCGCCGCTGCTGGTGCGCTGGGCGCCACTGCGGCCATTCCCCGTTTCGCGAGCGCGCAGGCGGCATGGCCTTCGCGACCGGTCACTGTCGTCTGCCCGTGGGGAGCGGGCGGTGGCACCGATGCGACGGCGCGCATTGTCGCCAGCCTCCTTGAGAAAGATCTCGGCCAACCGTTCAATGTCGTGAATCGCACGGGCGGCTCCGGCGTCGTCGGGCATTCCGCAATTGCGACCGCTCCCGCCGATGGCTACACGATCGGCATGATCACGGTCGAAATCGCGATGATGCACTGGCAAAAGCTCACCGAACTCAGTCCCACCAGTTACACGCCGCTCGCGTTGATGAACGAAGACCCGCCGGGTGTCACCGTCAGCGCCTCGTCGCCTCATCAAAATATCAAGGCACTCGCCGACGCGATCAAGGCAGCGCCACCCGGAAAGCTCAAGGCATCGGGCACGGGACAGGGCGGCATCTGGCATCTGGCGCTCATCGGCTGGTTGCAGGCGATGGGACTGAAGCCCGACCACGTGGCCTGGGTGCCGTCGAACGGTGCGGGTCCTGCCATGCAGGATCTCGCCGCCAACGGCATCGACATCGTGACCTGCTCCCTGCCAGAAGGCCGTGCCATCATCGAAGCCGGCAAGGCCAAAGCGCTGGCGATCATGGCGACCGAACGCAATCCGGTGTTTCCGAACGTGCCGACGCTCAAGGAAGCTGCGGGCGTGGACTACTCGGTTGGTGCCTGGCGCGGCATTGCTGCTCCAAAAGGGCTGCCGGCAGACATTCAGGCCAAGGTGGTGGCGTCACTCAAGAAGGCCTATGACTCGAAAGACTTCAAGGATTTCATGGCCAACCGCGGCTTTGGTACCAAGTGGGCCGATCCGGCGGGGTTCGCCCAGTTCATGGCAACGTCCGATGCCGCCATGGGCACGGCGATGAAGGCAGCCGGACTCGTCAAGTAAACGTCGGCAGCAGGTAAGTCATGAAAGTTTCCGACCGGGTTACCGGCCTGATGCTCGTTGTGCTCGGAGCGCTCGCGTACTGGGGCGGCTCCAAGCTTCCACCGGTGCCCGGCCAGCAGGTTGGACCCGACGTGTTTCCCATGGTGATCGGCGCCGGTCTGGTCATTTGCGGCGTCCTCATCATGATGGGCGTCGGCCGTACCTTTGAAGAAGAGGAAGAGATCGTCACTTCGGCATCCGGCGAGGTGGCGAAGGCCGAGGCAGTTGAACCTGACCGCGGGTTTGTTGCCGGTTTCTTGCATGATGGCTGGAAGGTGCTCGTACCTCCGGCCGCCCTGTTTTTCTATTACTTCGCGTCCGAGAAACTCGGCTTCTGGATCACCGCCACACTCATGACGCTCGCGCTCGCGCGCAGTCAGGGAGCAAAGCTCAAGTGGGCCATCGTGCTCGCTGTTGTGGCACCGATCTTTGTGCATCTGGTGTTCTACAAGCTGCTGCGCGTACCACTGCCTGCCGGACTGCTGAACTTTCCGTGGGCCTAGTGTCCAGCCTCGTCCCCAAAGGTCTTTCCACATGATGAATCATTTGGTCGAAGGCTTGCAGATGGTCCTGCAGGTCGATGTCCTGCTGACCATTTTGTTTGCGTCAATTTACGGCTTGATTGTTGGCGCCCTGCCGGGACTTTCGGCCACGATGGCTACTGCCTTGCTGGTTCCGGTGACGTTCTACATGTCACCCATCGCCGCGATCTCGGCGATCATTGCGGCCTCCGCGATGGCGATCTTTTCGGGCGACATTCCCGGTTGTCTGCTGCGCATTCCCGGGACACCGGCGTCTGCGGCCTATACCGACGAAGCGTTTGCGATGACGATGAAGGGACAGCCTGAGCTTGCGCTTGGGATCTGTCTCTGGTTTTCGGCGATCGGCGGCATCATTGGCACGATTTCGCTGATCGCGCTGGCACCTGCGCTCGCAGAGATGGCGTTCCAGTTCTCCACGTTCGAATATTTCTGGCTGGCGTTGCTCGGGTTGATGTGCGCCACGATGGTTGCGCGGTCTTCGCCGGTCAAGGCGATCGCCTCAATGTTTCTCGGATTGCTCATCACCTGCGTAGGCATCGAAAATCCGGCCGGCGCCCATCGCTTTACATTCGGCATTGAAGATCTGCTCGGTGGCATCGAGATCATCCCGGTGCTGGTGGGCGTGTTTGCCGTGTCCGAGGTGATGCGCGCTTACAAGGCGAGCGAGGTGCCGGTGATGGCCCCGCGCAAGTTCGGCAGCATCCTCAAAGGTCAGTGGGAGCTGACCAAGGCACATCCCAAACAGCAGGTACGCGGCAATATCGTCGGCATCATCATCGGCGTACTGCCCGGGGCGGGTGCCGACATGGCAGCCTGGATCAGCTATGCGATGTCGAAGCGCTTTTCAAAAACGCCGGAAAAATTCGGTACCGGTCACCCGGAAGGCCTGATCGAAGCCGGCGCGAGCAATAACGCGAGTCTCGCCTCCGGCTGGGTGCCATCGCTTCTGTTTGGGATTCCGGGTGACACCATCACTGCGATTGCTATCGGAGTGCTCTATATGAAAGGCCTGAATCCGGGGCCGACGCTGTTCACCGAAAAAGCGTCGAGCATGTATGCGCTCTACATCGTGTTCATCCTGTCGAACATCATCATGATTCCGCTGGGCATCTGGATGATCCGCTCCGCGCGTTACATCCTCTACGTGCCGCGTTCGCTCATCATGCCGGTGATCATTTTGCTGTGTGCCGTCGGCTCATTCGCCACAGGCAACAATCTGGCGCTGGTGTTCACGGTCGCCACCTTTGGCCTGATTGGCTATTTCATGGACAAGAACGGCTATCCGGTGGCCGCGCTGGTGCTCGGCGCCGTCATGGGCACGATGGTTGAGCAGAATTTCGTGACCTCGCTGATCAAGTCCGACGGTAGCGTGATGCCGTTCTTCAACCGTCCCGTTGCCGCCGTACTGGCATTCATGACGATCGCTGCCGTGTTGTGGCCGCTGGCGGTGTGGCTGCGTCGCAAGGCGCCACGCTCGTCAGCTGCCTAGTTGATTGACTGGAGCAGATGTCGGCAGGCGTGGGCAACACTTTGTCCACGCCACCAATAGCGACGCAACCTTGCCCGGCATAATCGCCGCATGCAGCATCTCTCGTTTTCAGCCGCACTGGGCGCGCTGATCAATGCCACCGTCTGGGGGCTTTCCTGGTATCCACTGAAATGGCTTGAGGCACATGGGGTGCCATCGCTATGGGCGACGTGGTTCATCTTTGGCGCCTGTGCGATAGCCGTGCTTATCGCGCGGCCGGCTGCCTTGAGCCTGCTGTGGCAAAACCGTTTGACACTTGGCTGGCTGGTACTGGCCTCGGGCATGACCAACGCCTGCTTCAACACGGCGCTGGCCACCGGCGACGTGGTGCGCTCGGTGCTGTTGTTCTACCTGATGCCGGTATGGGTCGTACTGCTCGCGCGCTGGTTGCTCGCGGAGCGCATCACATTTGCGGCGCTCATGCGCACGGCGCTTGCGCTGATCGGTGCGGCGCTCGTTCTGGGCGAAGGAAAACTGCAAATCCCGGTTCCGGATTCGTGGCCCGACTGGCTTGCAATTGCAGCCGGATTTTTCTTTGGCCTCAACAACGTGATCCTGCGCAAATACGCGTCATCCCCGGAGGCAGCACGCGCCTTCGCGATGTTCATCGGTGCGGTGCTTATCGCGCCACTGGTGATCGGGTCGCTCGCATTGCTTGACAAGCCACTGTTGCTGGCACCGCAGCCCATTGCGTTTGCCGGCATCGCGCTGTTCACCGTGCTCGTACTGATTGGCAATCTGGCGTTGCAATACGGAGCGTCGCGCTTGCCTGCCAACGTGCTGTCGGTGCTCATGCTCGCCGAAATTCTGGTGGCAACACTCAGCTCGTGGTGGCTCGGTGCGGCGACGATTACACGGAGCACATTGATTGGCGGTGCGTTTATTGTTTGCGCCAGCCTGCTCGCGATATTTTCAAAGGACGCACTGCATCATGATTCCTGATTTGCCACTCGAAGAGCTCGCCCGCCGTTACAACAATGGCGCGGCGGTGCCGGACTGGATGGATACGCTGCTGCCGCGATGGCAGCGTGAGAGCGTGCGCGTGCGAGACGAGTCCGCCGGTGCACGTGACGTCGCGTACGGTCCGCTCGAACGTAACCTGCTTGATGTTTTCACACCGAAAGGCACGCCACCCGCAAACGGCTGGCCCGCACTGATCTTCATTCACGGTGGGTACTGGCAACGTCTGTCCAAGGATGACTGGAGCGTCATCGCTGCGCCATTCGTTGCGAACGGCATGGCGGCCGCGATCGTCGGCTACACGCTGTGCCCGCAGACGACCATTCGCGGCATCGCGGGTGAGGTGGAAACAGCGATAAGTCATGTCTGGGCGCATGCGGCCAGTCTCAATCTTGATCGCAACCGTCTCGCACTCGCGGGCCACTCGGCGGGCGGTCATCTGACCGCGTGGTGCATGAGTGTGGACTGGACCGGGCGCGGGTTGCCGGCGACGCCCTTTGTCTCGGCGACTGCGATCAGCGGACTGTTTGATCTCGAACCGCTGGTGCCGATTTACCTGAACGACGCACTGAAGCTGAGCAACGAGGAAGCGCTCGCGATGAGCCCGGCGTACCGCGAGCGACGCGTTGATTGCGAATTCACGGCAGCGGTCGGCGGAGCCGAGCTGGAGGAGTTTCCACGGCAGAACCAGTTGCTCGGATCGCGCTGGAAGAACGTGACCGAGTGGGAAATTCCCGGACTCAATCACTTCACGATCATCGACCAGCTGACACGCGACGACACGGCGCTGTTCAAGCGCGTGGCAGCGAAATTACGCAACTGATTGGGTGAACAGCTTTTTACTAAAAAGCCCATCCAATGGCGGCTAATCGCGTAAAAACGGCAAAAGTTGACTTTTATAGAAAACGCAATCCAAGCCCATTTTGAATGGGCATCTCGACATAAAGTTGATTATCAAAATTTTGACGAATCACTGACCCGCGACAGCCGAATCGCCTCAATCCGCGCATCGCGCACGGCTTCGGCAATACGCTGTGGCTTGCCCTGCGCCGTCAACCCGGTGGCAATCGCGCCCGCATCCACCGATTGCATCGCTGCCAGCGCAGTCATGGCATCTGCCCGTGCCGTAAACGGCTCACCCGCACTCTCCGGCAAGCCCACCGCTCGCCGCGACGATTTGTCCGCCTCGCAGGCGTCCAGCATCTGTACAAAGCGTTCGGGTCGTCGCAACACGTCACAGCGCATGAGCACGTCGTGCACGGTCGCCGGTCGCATGTCCTTGAGCTTGCCGAGATTGCCGTGCTCCGCCGCGACGTGTGTGGCCAGTTCAGCGCAATCCCGCGACACGCGCCAGCGTTCGCTGAGCTTTGCCACGAGTTTCACACTGCGTGCTTCATGCGCGTGATGTGCAGGCAGGATGTCCGCTGGCGTTGAACCTTTGCCCAGATCGTGGGTGAGCGCCGCGTAACGCGTCGTCAGCGGCCAGCGGCGATTGGCGGCGTAATCGATCACCTGCATGATGTGAATGCCGGTGTCGATTTCCGGGTGATAAATCGCCTTCTGCGGCACGCCCCACAGGCGATCCAGCTCGGGCGCGAGTTGCGCGAGTGCACCGCACGCACGCAGCACCCCGAACATGCGCGACGGCTGCGATTCCATGAGCCCGCGTGAAATCTCCTGCCACACGCGTTCGGCAACCAGCTCACGAATCTCGCCGTCGTCCACGAGCTGTTTGCACAAGGCGATGGTTTCCGGCGCAACGGTGAAATCAGTGAAGCGCGCTGCGAAACGCGCCAGCCGCAGCACTCGCAGCGGGTCTTCGGCAAAGGCATCGCTGACATGGCGAAACACCTTCGCCTCGATGTCTTTCGCACCGCCGTAAGGATCGATTAACGTGCCGTCGGTATCAAGCGCCATCGCATTGATCGTCAGATCGCGCCGCTGCAAGTCTTCTTCCAGCGTGACATCTGGCGCTGCATGAAACGCAAACCCCGTGTAGCCGCGACCGCTCTTGCGCTCGGTGCGCGCGAGGGCATATTCCTCTTTCGTCTGTGGATGCAGAAACACCGGGAAGTCCTTGCCCACGGGTTGATAGCCCGCCGCAATCATTTCGTCCGGCGTCGCACCCACCACCACATAGTCGCGATCCATCGCCGACAAGCCCAGAAGCTTGTCGCGAACGCTGCCACCGACCTGAAATATCTGCATCACATGATTATCGCGTGAGCGTCCGCCGCGAGTACACGACTGCTACCTGTCAACGTGATTGCCAGTCGCGATCTTGCGCTCTATAGTCACGGCGCGCACCGGAGCGCAAACACGTTACTCCACCAGCGCATCGTTCAAGAATGCGCGTCGTCAATTTCAGCAACGCCACTCTGGCAAAGGAGCTTCACCGTGTCATCGTCTTCCGCTGTGTCCATGGTCCCGTACGACCCGCAGGCCGCTGTGTTCTGGTCCAATCTCGTCGAATCAGCGTACGCGACCTTCTACAACAACCCCGGCAATCCGAACCCGCAACCGCCGGCATTTCCCTCAGGCTGGAAGTTTGTCGCCAATCTGCAGGTCGACCTGCAACTGCTCGGCACCTATTACTTCATCGGCTGGATTCTCATGAGCAGTAGCGGCCAGACGGCGATTGTCTATCTCGGCACTGAGGACCTCGAATGGCTCTATGACGGCGACGCCTTCATGACCTCCCACCCGATCGGTGGCCAGGTCGAGTCCGGCATGTACGACATGTATTGTTCGCTAAGCCTGTCGACGCCGCTGCAGCCGCAACGCACGCCGTTCAGCAAGTTTCTCGCGAACATCGTCACGACACGGCCCATCATGCTGACAGGCCACAGTCTCGGCGGCGCGCTGACGACGTTCACGGCAGCCGACATCGCATTGCTGCCCGCACCGCCGGCGTCGAACAATCTTCTGATCTACAGGATCGCATCGCCACGTGTGGGCGACGCAAATTTTGTCAGCGCATTCAACGCGAAAGTGATCAACAACTTCCGCATCTACAACATCCGCGACTACGTCCCCACCCTGCCGCCGGAAGACTTGGGCTACGTACACGTCAATACGGCGCTGCCGCAACCAGAGCTGGATTCGTGGCAGTACCCGATCTATCACGGCTGGGACCCGATCAAGGCGGCCGAGTGCTATCACAGCCATGCTGGCTACAACTACATGCTCACCGCACTCGCGGGCCTTACGCCCAACAACGCAGAATTGCTGACCTGTTACGCACCTA
The DNA here is from genome assembly GCA_964393195.1 of uncultured Alcaligenaceae bacterium. GTDB lineage: Bacteria > Pseudomonadota > Gammaproteobacteria > Burkholderiales > Casimicrobiaceae > Casimicrobium. Next base: position 8,028 of record CAYMSY010000027.1, read on the forward strand.
AAACGAAGGCGGGTAGCGTCCAGTTCTCGCGCGGATAATTTTCGGAGGAAATCATCGTCGACTGCGGCGTAGACCGCCGCAGTCGGCTACAGGTAGGCCGCGACTGCCTTCATCGCGCGTGACACATATTCCTCTTTTTCACCGACCGGAGCGACGTAGTGAATCGCCGCCTCGGCCGCGCTCTTGCCCTCGCTGCGCGCGATGATCCACGCGGCAAGGTAATGTGATGCAAAACAGCCGCCCGCCGTGGCGACATTTCCTCGTGCGTAGAACGGCCGATTGAGCACCTCGACGCCCGCCTCCTGCACCCACGGTTTTGTCGTGAGGTCGGTGCAGGCAGGTACCGCGCCGAGCAGACCCAGTTTCGCCAGTAGCAACGTTCCCGAACACTGCGCAGCGATCAACTGCCGTGTCGGATCGAATCGCAGCTCCGACATGAGCGCTGCATCGTTGGCAATTTCCCTGGTCTTGATACCGCTGCCAATAATCACCGCGTCCGCAGAGCGGGCTTCGGCAAATGTTGACTGAGCGTGAATCGTCACTCCGTTCATCGAAGTAACGGTCGGCGTGGGGCAAGCGATCGTGACTCGCCATCCGGGTCGTTTGACACGATTGAGCACCCCCAGGGCAATCAGTGAGTCGAGTTCATTGAACCCGTCGAAGGTCAATATGGCGGTATGCATTTGGCAATTCTGCCGAAGGAATGCACGCGCGGCGCACGGTATGCACAAATGGCATGCGCATTGAGTGACACCAAATCATGATGTCCGAAAACGGCGAATGATGTGCTCGCTACGCAGATAAACTGCGTCCATGCATCTCGACTCAGCCGCCTGTTACCAAGCCATGAAAGCGCACGACACGCGCTTTGACGGGCGCTTTTTTGTGGGCGTCTCCTCGACACATATTTATTGCCGCCCGATTTGCCGGGTGCGCATGCCGCAACAGAAAAACTGTACCTTTCATCCGAGCGCGGCGGCGGCGGAGGCGGCGGGGTTTCGTCCGTGTCTGCGCTGCCGGCCTGAGCTTGCGCCGGGGTTTGCTGCGACGGAAGCGAGCGCGAAACTGGCACGTACAGCGGCGCGCATGATTGAGGATGGTGTTGCCAACGACATTGATCTGTCACTCGTGGCGGAAAAGATCGGCGTGACGGACCGTCATCTGCGTCGAATTTTTTCGGAAGAGTTCGGGGTGTCACCGGTGCAGTATGCGCAGACGCATCGCCTGCTGCTGGCGAAGCGCCTGTTGACCGACACGTCATTGCCGGTAGCGGACGTTGCGTTCGCAAGTGGCTTTTCCAGTGTGCGGCGCATGAACGCGCTGTTCGCGGAGCGTTATGGCTTCAGTCCTACGCGCTTGCGCAAGGAGAGTGCGGACCGGGACACCGCAAGTGAAAGCGACGCGCTGACGTTTGTGTTGCCATATCGTCCACCGTACGACTGGACGCGGCTGCTGACCTTCTTCGAAATGCGTGCGATTCCTGGGGTTGAGTCTGTTGCTGGTGGCGTTTACCGGCGTGTGATTCGAATTGATGGCGACGCTGACCGCACAAAAGCTGATTGGCTCGAAGTCAGTCATTTGCCGAAACGCAATGCCTTGCAACTGCGCTTTTCGTCGAAGCTTGCCAATTCGACACAGGCGGTGTTGTCGCGTACCAAGCAGGTGTTTGACGTGGCGGCTGATCCGCAGGAGATTGCGCTGGCACTGGGCGATCTGGCCGCAGGCGCGCACGGTTTGCGTTTGCCTGGAGCTTTTGACGGGTTTGAGCTGGCGATGCGGGCGATTCTCGGACAGCAAGTGACAGTCAAGGCGGCGCGCACGCTTGCGACGCGTTTTGTCGATGCATTTGGCGAACCGATTGTCACGCCATTTTCCGATTTGACGCGTACTTTCCCGCCGGCCTCAAAAGTGACGGCGTTGACACGCGACGACATCGGCCGCCTTGGAATTGTGGGGGCGCGTGCCGAGGCGATGATCGCGATTGCGCAGGCAGTTGCCTCAAGGGCGTTAGTGCTGACTGGCGGCGCCGAACCGATGTCGGCGATTGCGTCGCTGTGCGCGATCAAGGGTATCGGCCCATGGACCGCACACTACGTCGCGATGCGCGCGCTGGCGTGGCCCGACGCGTGGCCGCCGCAGGACGTGGCGTTGCTCAACGCCATGAATTTGCCGAACACGGCGAAAGGTCAGCGCGAAGCGGACGTGATTGCCGAAGCGTGGCGACCGTGGCGCAGTTACGCCGTGTTGCACACGTGGAGAAAACTGGAGAAAACAACATGACGATTTATTACGACCTGCATGATTCGCCAACTGGCGAGTTGCTGCTGATGTCTGATGGCAATGCCCTGACTGACCTTCACATGACAGCAGGCAAATACGTACCGGCGGCCCGCGCGGACTGGGTACGTGACAAGGCGCTGCCGCTGTTCATGCAAACCAAGCGTGAGCTGGACGCTTACTTTCAGGGCAAGCTGCGTGCGTTCACTATGCCGCTCGCGCCGCGCGGCACGGACTTTCAGAAGCGGGCATGGATAGCACTCACCAAAATTCCTTACGGCGAAACGCGCACCTATGGGCAGCAGGCGCAAATCGTAGGTCAGCCGTCAGCGGTTCGGGCGATCGGCGCAGCGAACGGCAAAAATCCGATTGGCATCATCGTGCCCTGCCATCGCGTGATTGGCGCGAACGGCACCTTGACAGGTTACGCCGGCGGGCTGCACAACAAGGAGTTTCTGCTGAAACTGGAAGGTATTCTTTGAGTCGCAGCGATGTCGTTGACTTTGTGTTGCTCTCGGCGATCTGGGGTGCTTCATTTCTTTTCCTGCGAGTCGCGGCACCCGAATTCGGACCCTTTGCACTCATGGGGCTGCGTTCCGGCATCGCAGCACTGTGCCTGTTGCCGATTTTTCTCATGCGTGAGGGCAGGGCGCCACTGGTGAAGCATGCCCGCGAGCTGACTGTTGTGGGCATCGTGAATGCCGTGATCCCCTTCACCTTGTTGGCCTACGCGGCGCTTTCGCTGACCGCTGGTTTCACCGCATTGATCAATGCGTCGACGCCGTTATGGGCCGCAGTCGTGGGGCTCGTCTGGTTGAACGCGAAATTAAGCCGCTTGCAGTGGACGGGTCTTGCGCTCGGTGTAATCGGCATGGCGGCGCTGACCTGGGGTAAGGTCGATTTCAAGCCGGGCGGGTCCGGACTGGCCATTGTGGCGGGCCTGATCGCGACTTTGTCCTATGGTTTTGCCACCCATTACACCAAGCTCAAGCTGTCAAAATTGTCGCCTTTGGGGGTTGCAACGGGTAGTCAGACGGCGGGCGGACTCATTTTGCTGCCGTTTTTGGTGATTTATTGGCCCGCCACACCACCTTCCTTGAAGGCATGGTCTGCGACCATTTTGCTTGCAGTGTTAGCAACCGCTTTCGCGCTAATCCTTTATTTTCGCCTCATTTCACGATTGGGTGGGCAAAAAGCGTCGACCGTTACTTTTCTGATCCCGGTATTTGCGATCGGCTGGGGCGCTGTTTTTCTGGGTGAGACCGTGACCGTGCCCATGGCCGTCGGCGGGGCTATCGTGCTGACGGGGACCGCATTGACGCTGGGCTTTGGAAAACGGCCGCAAAAGCTATAATTCAAGGCTTTTCCGCAAATTCACCAGCGGTTTTGTCAGCGGTTTTTCCAGCATAGGGCTTTCGGCCCAGCGACCGTCAGATTGTCATCGGGGTTATCCGGATGACACTGCCAAACCACACGAAGCCCAAAGAGAACCATGAAACGTACATTCCAGCCTTCCGTTATCCGTCGCAAACGCAACCACGGCTTCCGTGCCCGCATGAGCACCAAGGGCGGTCGCCGCGTGATCGCTTCGCGCCGCGCCAAAGGCCGCGCAGTCCTGTCGGCGTAATCTCGTCGTCGCGACCAACGCGTCCCCTGCGCCCGCTGCGCCTGACGTGCCCACCATGCTCGCGGGAGCAACTTTTCCGCGTGCTGCCCGGCTGCTCGAGCCGGATGATTTTGTTCGCGCATTGAAAACCCGCGCCCAGCGCGGGCGCTTTCTGTGGGTTTATCGCCGTTTTGGCGAAACAGCTGGCACTGATGTCGCAGCGAGGCCACGTCTTGGCATGATGATTGGCAAGAAAAATGCGCGTACTGCGGTGCTGCGCAACGCCATCAAGCGTCGCATTCGTGAGCAATTTCGGACGCGCCAGCGTGCACTACCTGTCGCACAGTACGTGGTGCGCTTGAGTGCGCCGGTTTCGACCAAAGATGTCCAGGCAGTCATTGTCGAATGGACCGACGCGCTTGAACGTGACATCGCAAAATCTGCAGCCCGATCATCGGTACCAACTGCGGCGCGGGTGACGGCATGAGCAACCGCGACGCCGGCGTAGCCGGCGACCGACACCCTCTCGGTGCGACTGTGGCGCTCGGTCTGATCAAGGCTTACCAGTACGGTATTCGCCCCATGCTGGGCCAGCGCTGCCGCTTTTTTCCGAGCTGTTCCGAATACACCGCTGAGGCCATCGGCGTTTATGGCGTATTTCGGGGTGGCCTGATGGGGGCCAAGCGATTGGGCAAATGTCACCCTTGGCATACGGGCGGCTACGACCCGGTTCCTCAGCGCGTAACGTCGCCATCACAACCCGTATCTGCTGCGCCGGTCTCCGGGCAGCGAGCTTCACCAACCTCTAACTGAAAGCCCACGATGGACTTCCAGCGCCTCATTCTGTTCGTCATCTTCGCCATGTCCGGCGTGTTCCTGTTTCAGGCATGGCAAAAGGAAAATGCTCCGCCGGCACCGCCCAAGCCGGTGGCGCCGATTACTGCACCGGCGGACGCCAAGAGCGATGTACCCACTGCGGCTCCCGCAGCCGGTAGCGGTGCGGCTTCGACGAGTGGCACTGCGACGCCTGCAGGCTCAGTTCCGTCGACGAACGCGGCAACCGCCACTGCCGGTGAGTTGTTGACGGTCAAGACGGATCTGTTCGAGGCAAAGATCAACACGCTGGGCGGTGTGATCGAAGAGGTCGCGCTCAAGGAACATCGCGACGCCGCCGACAAGAGCAAGCCTTATCTTGTGCTGCTCAAAAACAAGGAACGCACGCATATTGCGCAATCAGGATTGATCGGCGCCGGCCTGCCAAATCACACGACTGTGTACAGCAAGGCCTCGTCCAATACCGACATGGGCAGCGCCGAGTCGCTGGAACTTCGCCTTTCGGCTCCCAATGTGTCCGGTGGCAAGACCGATCTGATCTACACCTTCAAGCGCGGTAGTTATATCGTCGACGTTGCCTACGACATTACCAACGGCAGTGCCGTTGCCATCAATCCGGGCGCGTACTTTCATTTGCACCGCGACACCAAGATCACGGGCAGCGAAAACGGCATGGTCGGCATCTTTCACGGACCGGCGGTCTACACCGACCAGGACAAGTACAAGAAGGTTGACTTCAAGGACATCGAAAAAGGCAAGAAGAACCTCTACACGGCAGCGACCGACAACGGCTGGGTCGGCACCGTGGAACACTACTTCGTCAACGCCTGGCTGCCGAAATCCGGCATGAAGCGCGACTACTACACGACAAAAGAAGACGGTGACATGTATCGCGCCGGCCTCAAAACGGCGGTGGGCGAGATTCCGCCCGGAGCGACCGGCAAGATCAGCGTGCCGATTTACATGGGACCGCAGGAACAAGACCGCCTCAAGGCTGCGGCTGCGGGGCTGGACCTGGTCGTTGACTATGGCATGTTCACGTTCATCGCGGCGCCAATGTTCTGGTTGCTGCGCTGGTTCCACAGCATGGTCGCTAATTGGGGCTGGGCGATTGTGCTGCTGACGATCCTCATCAAGGGCGTGTTCTACCCGCTTAACGCAGCCGCCGGCCGCAGCATGGGCAAGATGAAACTTGTCGGTCCCAAGCTCAAGGAACTCCAGGCCAAGTACGCCGATGATCGCGTCAAGCTCAATCAGGCAATGATGGAGCTGTACAAGAAAGAGAAGATCAATCCACTCGGCGGCTGTCTGCCGATTGTGATCCAGATTCCGGTGTTCATCGCGCTGTACTGGGTGCTGATTGCTGCGGTGGAATTGCGCCACGCGCCGTGGATTCTCTGGATCAAGGATTTGTCCGGACCCGATCCGTTCTTTGTCTTGCCAGCGCTTTACGCAATCACTGCGTTCGCGCAGTCGAAACTGCAGCCGCCCGCACCGGGCATGGATCCGATTCAGCAAAAAGTGCTGCAATACATGCCGGTCGCGTTTGCCGTGATGTTCGTGTTCTTCCCGGCCGGCCTGGTGCTTTACTGGACAGTGTCCAACCTGCTGCAAATCGTGCAGCAATGGCGCATCAATACCGTGCTGCAACGCGAAAATGACGCTCAGGTAGCGGCGGCCAAGCGCTGATCGACACCCCGCGCAGCGGCGACTCGCGTAACGCGCGCATGTCGCCGCGGGCGATGCGCGCCCCTACAATCCTGAAATGAAAGACACCATCGTCGCCGTTGCCACGCCCCTTGGTCGCGGTGGGGTCGGCATGGTGCGTGCTTCCGGCAAGTCGCTCGCCGCTTTTGGCGAGTCGCTCTGTGGCCGGCCCTTGACGCCGCGCGTGGCCCGGCACACCCGTTTTTTCGATGCCGCCGGCCAGATCATTGACGACGGCATTGCGCTGCTGTTCATTGCGCCCGCCTCATTTACGGGGGAGGACGTCCTTGAGTTGCATGCACATGGCTCGCCGATGGTGTTGCAGGCGCTGGTGCGACGTTGCATCGAACTGGGCGCCCGCCACGCGGAACCGGGCGAGTTCACGCGTCGCGCCTACCTGAACGGCAAGATGGATCTCGCTCAGGCCGAAGCCGTTGCAGACGTCATTGATGCCGCTACGGAGAGTGCCGCGCGCGCCGCTGTCCGCTCGCTGACCGGAGAGTTTTCTGCCCGCATCACAACGCTTCAGGACAGGCTGATCCGTCTGCGCATGTTCGTCGAAGCGACGCTCGATTTTCCGGAAGAAGACGTCGAGTTCCTTGAGGCGGAGCGGGCGCGTGATCAGCTGGCCGAGGCCAGTGTCGCTCTTGAGCACGTGATTGCCGAGGCAGGCCGCGGGCAACTGCTGCACGACGGTATTCGCATCGTGCTGGCGGGCGAGCCAAACGTCGGCAAATCAAGCCTGCTCAATGCGCTGGCGGGCGACGACGTTGCCATCGTGACGCCTATCGCCGGCACTACGCGCGACACGGTGAGGAGTCGGGTGAGCCTGCGCGGACTTCCCGCCGAAATCATCGATACCGCAGGGCTGCGCGACACGGATGACCCGGTGGAGGCGATGGGCATAGCGCGTACGCGAGCGGCCATCGTGGACGCCGATCTCGCGCTGGTATTGGTCGAGGCCGATACCGTCGTGCCCGAACGCCTGCTGGCGGAGTTGCCGCACAAGTTGCCACGCATCATCGTGCGCAACAAGATTGATCTTGCGAAACCGCTCGCCATAGAGCCGCATGCGGACGACAACGGTGTGTGGCTCAGCGCAAAGTCCGGCGCCGGCGTTGAACTGCTGGTCGACACCATCGCTGAATCGGTGGGCTTCAACTACCGCGAAGAAGGCGGTTTCATGGCGCGCGAACGTCATCTGACGGCTTTGCGCAGCGCGCAGGTACATCTGACGGCCGCCGCCGCGCACCTTGAACACATTGCGCTCGAGCTGTTTGCCGAAGAGCTTCGCCTCGCCCATGAAGCCCTCGGTGTGATTACCGGCGAGTTCACGGCGGACGACCTGCTCGGCGAGATATTCAGCCGCTTTTGCATCGGCAAGTAGCGGGCTCTCGGCCCCGAACTGTCGCAAATCTGCGACAGGCCGGTGTCACGCGCTGCCGGCGATAGCCCTGCCGCCCGATTGTGTGGACGCCGCCGGTGCTTCGGAATAAACTGAAAAAGTTTGCTGCACTACTTTTTTTGCAGCGCCGATAGTGACCAAAAGGGAGTTCCGGAATGCAGATTCTCAACCGTCTCAGCAAATGGATTGCGACCGCAGCGCTGGCCCTGACGGCCGGCACGAGCATGGCCTACACGCTCATCGACACCAACCCGTCGTGGAACGGCACCAACTTCATCAGTTCGTTCGGCAACCCGAACACTGCAACCTATGGTCAGACTGTTACGGTGCCAGCAGGCGAGGGGTTTCTGGCGAGCTGCAGTTTTCAGATTAACGATCAGGGCAATGTGTTGCCGTTTCAGGGCGCCG
>CAYMSY010000028.1:0-3326 GCA_964393195.1 uncultured Alcaligenaceae bacterium
TCGCCACTCGTTGCCGATGCGATATTTTCCGGTCTGCTGCAGCACGTTCCCACGGGCCAACCGTACTACCTGGATGTGATGCCGACCAATGCTCATGCTGTTGAGATGGCTAATCGGTACGGAATGCAAGTGGTCTTTGAAACGGCTCGCATGTATCTCGGGCCAGCGCCGGAAATTTCTCAGGATCGCACCTACGGCATCACCAGTTTCGAGCTGGGGTAGCGCCCGCTGTGGGTACGGAGCAACCGGGTCGCCCAAGTCACGCGGACCGTCTCGCTGGATAGTGAGACCTTATCGGTGACCACAGGGCGGCGGCGATGCGAGCGACGCCACGCGTCGCGCAACGAAGGGTTTGTAAGGTGCGGCCGAGCGTTGCGACCAATGGCAGCAGTGAGATTCGGGTGGCCGTGCGGATGTGTGCAAAGACGCCTTCGATCGGCTGCGTGGCTCGCTACTCCTCCACGTAAACTGTCCAGCATCGCGTGCACCATGTTGGCCTCCGGCGACAAAGGCTCATAAAATGACACTCAACAAAATCCTTGCTTCATTGACCGTTGGCGCACTGCTGACGTGTTTCACAGCGGTCAACGCTGTTGCCGCAGAGCCGTTGCGCTTCGGCGTCGGGCTTTACCAGCCGGACAAGGAAAAAAACGACGCGACCTATCGTCCGCTCGCCGAGTACATCGGCAAGCAGCTCGGTCGAGAGGTCAAGCTGTACACGGTTGATACGTGGGAGGGGCTTGCCAAGTCGCTCGCCAATGGCGAAACCGACATCGCACTCATGGGGCCGTGGGGTTATGTGCTCGCGAACCACGTCGCTGGAGCGCAGGCGGTTTCAACCATTCTCTACGACGGCAAGCCGGAATATTTCGCCATCATGGTGACGCATCCGAAATCCGGCATCAAGTCGATTGCTGATCTCAAGGGCAAAACCTTCGCATTCGGCGACAAGGGTTCAACCTCGGGGTATCTGATTCCAAACTATCACTTCCAGAAAAACGGGATTGATGTCAGCAAATACCTCGGCAAAGTCATCAACACCAAGCATCAGGCGATCGAATTGCAGGTGACACGGGGCGAACTCGATGCCGGTGCCGACTACAACCGCAATCGTGACGCAATGATTTCTGACGGCCTGATCAAGGCTTCGGACAGCGTGATTTTCTGGACGTCTGACCCGCTGCCGAATGATGCCGTGGCCGTGAGTGCCACGCTCGCCAAGGACACGGCGTTCGTCGCGAAACTGCGCGCTGCGCTTGAAAAAGTTGGTCCCGAGCTCGCGAAAACACCGAATCTGCTTCCGCCCCGCTACACGGGCTTTGTCGCAAAGGACAACAGCTACTACCGCCCGATTCGCGACGCCGGTCTGGGCAGCGGTCTGCTGCCCGCGCAATAGCGAAAGATTCGTAGCACAGTGAGTTCGCACGAAGTACCCGCGCGACCGTTCGCGGTTCCGTCGGGAAGCGTGTTGGCCAGCACGCCTGGCTTTGCCGTGCGGTCGGCGTCATCGCCTGTACGCTTACTTGCGCCATGTTCCATGCTGTGGGTATTGCTGGCGGCGTGCGCGCTGCTCGTTATCACAAGCCTGTGGACGCTTGCGGCTGAGGACGAGCTGAGCTTTGGCCGCAAGCCCTGGCAAAACCTTAAAAAAACCGTCGCTGAAATGTCCGAGCCGAGCTTTTTGCGTGTCTGGTTCGGTGATACCCACTCACAGATTCGCGACCAAGACGGCAAGGTGTTGCGTGTTGATGATCAGCAGGCAACCGAGCGGCGCTATCTCGCCGGCGTTGGCCGTGCGTTGTGGACGACGCTGCGTATCGCGACGCTTGGCACCGCGCTCGCGGCGCTGATCGCCTTGCCGTTCGGCCTGCTCGCCGCGCGCACGCTCAATGCGCCGCGACCGCTGTTCTGGTTTGCCAAGGGCGTGCTCGATGCCTTGCGTTCGATTCACACGCTGGTGTTCGGTTTGTTCTTCGTCGGTATCGTCGGCCTCGGCGCGACGGCAGGCATTCTTGCGGTTGCAGCGCATTCTGCGGGCACGCTGGGCAAACTGCTCGCCGAGTCCATCGAGACGCTGGATACGCATCCGGTCGATGCGGTGCGAGCGACGGGCGCGACAGCGGGGCAGGTGTTCTTCCTCGGCGTCTGGCCCGCCGTTTTGCCGCAATATGTTTCGCAAGTGCTCTACGTCTGGGAATTCAATATCCGCGACTCGACGATTCTCGGGCTCGTGGGCGCTGGCGGGCTGGGTCTTTTGTTGTCCGAGGCGATGTCGCTGTTTCAATGGGGACGACTTGCGACGCTGTTGATCGCCATCGTGATCATGGTTACAGCGTTCGACGCGATAAGTCGTGCGGTGCGGAAGCGTCTCGTATGAGCACCGCGATGTTGCCAGTGATTGAGGCGCGAGGCCTTCACGTTCATGCCGGCGAGAACGCCTTGCTGTGTGACGTGAGTCTTACGATTGCCCCGCGCGAACGTGTGGCAATCGTCGGGCATAACGGTGCCGGCAAATCAACGCTGCTGCGAACGATTTCAGCGTTCAGTCGCGCTCACGATGGGCACCTGAATGTGCTCGGCACCGACGTCACGTTGCTGGGCGAGCCACGCAATTCACGGGCGACGCACGACTTGCGCCAACTGCGCAGCCGCGTCGCGCAAGTGCTTCAGGGGCTGCATCTGGTTGGTCGCCTGAGCGTGCTTGATAACGTGCTGATCGGCGGCGCGGCGCGGTCGCCGTCGTGGCTCACATGGTTTCGCCGCTGGCCCGCTCATGAGCGCGAGCAGGCGCGCGCCGCGCTCATACGCGTGGGCATGGGCTGGGCGGCGCAACGGCGTACCGATTCACTCTCTGGCGGCGAACGGCAGAAGGTCGCCATTGCGCGCGCGCTGCACCAAAACGCGCCGATACTGCTTGCCGATGAACCGACCGCGAGTCTCGATGCGGAAGCGGCCGACGAGGTGATCGCGCTTTTGCGTGAACTCGTGGCCGAACGGCGGGCCGCGCTGATCTGTGTGGTGCACGATCTTGACCTGGTGCCGCGCCTCGCTGAGCGCGTGATCGTGTTGCGGCGCGGTCGGGTGGTGGCCGACATGAAGGTGGATGCGAACACGGCCGCCGAGTTGCGCGGCACTCTGAAATGAGTGAAACCACGATGAAGCTGACGGATGACGCCACGAACAGCGAAGTGAGTGCTGCACCGGGGCGCGTCTGCCCGTTGCGCTATCGCTACGGTGCAAGCGCTATCGCGCACGCCGAGACGCGCCAGGCACAAACGCTCTACGTGATCGGCGGACTCTACGGCAATGTGCCCGCGCTTGACGAA